>NZ_PNDH01000010.1:0-150918 GCF_005887175.1 Pseudoalteromonas sp. S1612
CAACTGAGCTAGTGCCGCATTTTCAAAATAGTCAGTAATTTGTCCGTTGGTGCGCGACAGGTCGCGTCCTACATTCTGGCAACTGAGCTAGTGCCGCATTCAAAAAGTCAAAGCCCAAACACACTAACCCCGCGGGGGTTATCGTCTTGAGCGGGGCAGGATTCTACAATAATTAGGGGGCTTTGCAAGTATTTTTTATAAATTAAAAAACTTTTCTCGGTAAACCTTTAATTCCATAATCGAATCTTTAATGTCGTCTAACGCTAAATGCGACCCTTTTTTATTCACTTGAGCCAACACATCTGGTTTCCAACGACGAGCAAGTTCTTTAATGGTACTGACATCTAAATTACGGTAATGAAAAAAGTCTTCAAGCTCGCGCATATACTTATTCATAAAGCGACGGTCTTGGCCTATCGAGTTACCACACATAGGTGAAGCACCCGCTGGCACCCATTGCTTTAAAAACGCGAGAGTTTGTTCCACGGCATAAGCTTCATTAAACGTGCTTGCCTTACAGCGTGCCGTTAATCCAGATTTGCCATGCTGAGTTGTACACCACTCATCCATGCCATCCAGTAGTTCATCACTTTGATGAATGGCAATCGTTGGCCCTTCGGCTAATATATTCAGATCAGCGTCAGTGACAACAGTTGCAATTTCAAGTATTTTGTCAGTCTCTGGTTCAAGTCCGGTCATTTCCAGATCGAGCCAAATTAAATTTGATTTATTAATAGTCATAATTACCTTAAACGGTGCTTTTCTTTAGATCCAACGCATTTCGATATATCATATTAGCATCAACCGTCGAGCTAAAGCTTTTTTTGGCAAACTCGGCATTTAACTCAGGTTATAGGCCTCAAGTGGCAAAACAGAAAAAATTAAGTAAAGGCCAATCCCGTAGGATCAAGGCCAATCATCAAAAGCGTTTATCGAATGCCGATAAAAAACCGGCAAAAGTCGGCGCGCAAGAGTGGCAAGCAGATAATTTAGGTCAAGTGGAAAATGCGATTGTTATTAGCCGCTTTGGGCAACATGCCGACGTAGAAACCCAAAATGGCGATGTTCTTCGCTGTAATATTCGCCGTACCGTATCAAATTTAGTATGTGGCGATGAGGTATTATTTCGTCGTGCAAAAGTAAGTGAAGGCGATTTAGCAGGTGTTATTGAAGCAACTCAAGAACGTCGTTCACAGTTAACGCGCCCTGATTTTTACGACGGTGTAAAAGTTATTGCCGCGAATATAGACCAAATTTTAATGGTATCAGCAGTATTGCCTGAGTTTACGCCAAGCATTATCGACCGCTATTTAATTGCCTGCGAAGACATGGGCATTGAGCCGATTTTAGTGCTTAATAAAATTGATTTAATTGATGAAGCTGGCTTAAACGACATACAACAAATACTCGATATTTACCGTAAACTTAATTACCAGGTGCTGCTAGTTAGTAATATAACCGGCGAAGGCATTAATGAATTAAAAGAAGTACTTGTAGGAAAAAACAATATTTTTGTTGGCCAAAGTGGTGTGGGTAAATCTACCTTAGTTAACACAGTGCTGCCGGATGCTGAAATTTTGACTAAAGAAGTGTCTGAAAACAGCGGTCTAGGCCAGCACACCACCACAGTATCGCGTCTGCATCATTTACCAAGTGGCGGTAACTTAATTGACTCTCCGGGTATTCGTGAGTTTGGTTTATGGCATTTAGATGTTGAACGAGTCACTTGGTGCTTTAAAGAATTTAGAGAGTTTATAGGTGGGTGCCGTTTTAGAGACTGTAAACACTTAAACGATCCAGGCTGTATAATTCAGCAAGCAGTCGCTGATGGCGATATCTCAAAGTTACGTTTTGAAAGCTATCATCGTATTTTAGAAACCATGGCCGATGGCCGTGCCGGCGCGCGTGCGCCTCGCGTATAATTAGGGAAAAACCTGTGAGTTTAGATAAATTTAAAATCGCCATGCAATATGCTATGCCAAAGCACTTTATTTCTCGTGTAGTAGGTAAGCTTGCAGCTGCAAAAGCGGGCGCATTAACAACAACATTAATTAAATTATTCATTAAACAATACAAAATAAATATGAGTGAGGCTAAATATTCTGATCCAGCTCATTATAAAACTTTTAATGAATTTTTTACCCGTCCGTTAAAAGACGGTGCTCGTCCTATGGTTGAAGATGAGGATATTATTATTCACCCTGTTGACGGCGCAATCAGCCAGCTTGGCGATATTGTTGACGGCCAACTAATCCAAGCTAAAGGTCATGATTACAGCTTACAAGCGTTGCTAGGTGGCTCACAAGACGACACAACACCGTTTTTAGGCGGTAAATTTGCAACTATTTACTTGGCGCCAAAAGACTACCACCGTATTCATATGCCAATTGATGGCACGTTAAGCAAAATGATTTACGTACCGGGCGATTTATTTTCGGTAAATCCACTTACCGCGCAAAACGTACCGAATTTATTTGCCCGTAACGAGCGTGTAGTAGCAATTTTTGAAACTGAAATTGGCCCGCTTGCTATGGTCCTTGTAGGCGCAACAATTGTTGCTAGCATAGAAACTATTTGGGCTGGCACAGTCACTCCACCAGCTGGCAGCGATGTGTTTAGCTGGAACTACCCAACTAAAGGCGAAAACGCGATCACCCTTAAGAAAGGGGAAGAAATGGGCCGCTTTAAATTAGGCTCAACAGTTGTGCTTGCATGGGGTGCAGATAAAGCCGATATTTTTGATGATCAACGCCCTGAAACGGTAACTCGTTTAGGCACTGCGTTTGCAAAAATTGATGATTAATAAATAGTACCAGTTGTCAGATCGAAATTAAAAAGCACCGCGTTTATTGTATTGAACGCGGTGTTTTTTTGTAGACGAAGAGCTTGCTCAGGTTAAAAGCGAAGCTGTTCTTTACTCACACTTGCGCACTCTCTACACGCTAAATTTTTAGCCATCTTAAAATGCTGTTGCTTTAAGCTTAATGCGTCAAAGGTTATAAACATACTCCCACCACAATGACCTAACAACATATTAAGAGTTAGCTGTGCCTGCATAGAGCCAATTACACCAAGTAAGGGACTAATAACGCCCGCATTGTCGCAATTAACAACAGGGTTAGCATCATTTTGTGGGAATACGCAGCCATAGCAAGGGCTATCTGTTTGCCTAAAGTCAAAGCCCATTAATTGCCCTTGGGTTGCTAGCGCTGCTGCAGAAATTAGTGGTGTTTTGTTGTTTACGCAAAAACGATTGACGGTGTAACGAGTCGCAAAGTTATCAGAGCAATCAAGTACGATATCGGCGTTACTGAATAGTGCATCACTGTTAGCATCGCTCAACTTTTGCGAGTGAGTCACTATGTTTATTTGATTGTTAAGGCTCGCAAGCACCTTCCCTGCTGCATTTACTTTTTGCTGCCCTAAGTGATTCACTTTATACAGTATTTGCCGCTGTAAATTAGAGAGTTCAACGGTATCGTCATCAATTAATATTAGTGTGCCAATACCAGCAGCTGCTAAATAAAGTAGCGCAGGACTTCCTAGTCCACCTGCACCTACCACAGCAACGGTTGCCGCTTTAAGTGTTAACTGCCCCTCAAGCCCCACCTCTTTTAATAATAAGTGGCGGCTATAACGTAGAGTTTCTTTGTCGCTGAGCTGCTGCGTTTGCATGTTAGCAGGCATTCTCATTTATCACCGATTTTAAGGTATTGATTGCCTCTACATAATCATCAGCCTCGGTAATAGCACGTACCACGGCTACACTGCCCACGCCAGTTTTAGCAACCTCTTGCGCCCTATTTAAATCAATTCCACCAATAGCCACAGTAGGATAACTTTGCATTAATGGCACAAATCGAGTTAGCTTTTCAAGCCCTTGAATTTGCCCTGCCATGTCTTTGGTGGTGGTAGGGTAAATCGCGCCAAAGGCCATGTAGCTTGGGCGGTAATTATGCGCCCGAAGCATTTCATAAAAGCCATGGGTAGAAAGCCCAAGTCGCAGGCCTGCTTCTTTTATAGCCGCTAAATTTGCGCTCTCTAAGTCTTCTTGTCCTAAATGCACACCATAGGCGCCATGTTTAATTGCCAGCTGCCAGTAATCGTTAATAAACACATGCGCACTGTATTGCTGACCCAAAGCGACCGCGCTTGCGACTAATTGTTCCAGCTCATCTTCGCTTTTATTTTTAACTCTTAACTGCGCTGTTTTAATACCATTTTGTAAGCATTTTTCTAACCACTCTACACTATCGACTACCGCATAAGCGCCAAGCGCTTTGCTTTCACACGCAGCAAAGTCAGCTGCCATATTAAAATCAAGCGGTACATCAAAATCTAGTTCATCACCCAACCAACTACCCGCTTCAATCACTTGAGGGTAATGCGCTAGGTCAGTCGGAAACGACGTTTGTGCAACCGGCCCTATCCCCTCGCCATAGCGAACTGATTGCTTTAAACCTTGGTTTATATAGGCTTTAGCTAAAATAAACGCATCTTTTAACGGATAGTCCTTTGCAAGGCATGCAGCAATAACAGACGCCATACTACAGCCAGTGCCATGATTGTGCGGAACCTGAATTTTTTCATTACCCAACCAGTACTGTTCACTA
The DNA here is from genome assembly GCF_005887175.1 of Pseudoalteromonas sp. S1612. GTDB lineage: Bacteria > Pseudomonadota > Gammaproteobacteria > Enterobacterales > Alteromonadaceae > Pseudoalteromonas > Pseudoalteromonas undina. The sequence continues at coordinate 4,614 of NZ_PNDH01000010.1, forward strand.
CCTTGTGAGCAGTAATCAATACAGTAACCACTTGGGTAATCCCAATGCCCGCCTTTTATAACCACCGCTTTGGCACCCCATGCCATTAGTTTGCTTGCTGCTTCTTTAATTGCTGCGGGGCCAATTAAATACACACCTGTTAATAACTGTGTTTCATGGGTATTAGGGGTAATTACATCCACCAGCGGTAATAGGCATTCTTTAATCGCGCTTACAGTGTCTTCTTCTGTGAGTAAATCGCCGCTTGAAGCAATAGCCACAGGATCGTACACAATCACCGGCGGGGTTGGCCACTTCGCTTTGTAATGGCTAATATGCTCACTGATCAATTGAATTTGCTGCACGTTAGCTAACATACCAATTTTAATTACTTTGGCTTTCATGTCTTTTTCGAGTGCCAATAACTGCGACTCAATCACATCAGTAGAGACGGCATTAATCGCCTCAACACCTAAACTGTTTTGTGCTGTTAGTGCGGTAATCGCAGTACAACCGTGCACACCAAAGCTTTGCATTGCTTTAATATCAGCTTGAATACCTGCGCCACCGCCGGAGTCTGAGCCCGCAATCGTCCATACTACATTGTTCATAATGACCTACTTCCTAATTTTTTACGTTTGATGCCAAAATGGCATACCCATTGTGGGGGTTGATGGGGCCGCAACGTCTTTTTCTGGCATTGCTTTGGCGTTATAAGCAAAGCGCCCTGCTTCAACCGCTGCTTTAAATGCACGTCCCATGGTAATAGGGCAACCTGCGCCCGCTATGGCTGAATTTAATAATACCGCATCATACCCTAATTCTAAGGCTTGGCAGGCATGCGATGGTAAACCTAACCCAGCATCAACAATTAATGTGCTGTTAGGTAAACGCTCCCGTATCGCCTTTAAGTTATAACTATTTAATAATCCCTTACCGGTACCAATTGGCGCGCCCCATGGCATTAGCACCTCGCAGCCTAATTCATCTAAACGTTGGCAAAGCACTAAGTCATCGGTACAGTAAGGCAGTACTTTAAACCCATCTTTAATTAAAATCTCAGTGGCTTCAAGCAGAGCAAAAGGATCTGGCTGTAAGTTATAGTCATCGCCAATTAATTCCAGCTTTATCCAATCGGTAGCAAATACTTCTCGACACATTTTAGCTAAATTAATGGCCTCTTTAACACTGTGGCATCCTGCTGTGTTAGGTAAAACTTTGAGCCCTGTATTCTTTATAAGTTGCCAAAAATCATCTCCTGCAGCTGCGCTTTGCTGGCGACGTAAAGACACAGTAACAATATCCGCTCCTGAAGCATTAATTGCTTTAGTCATCGTCGCGGGAGATGGGTAAAGCGCAGAGCCAATCAGTAATCTACTTGAAAATTGCTCGCCATAAATAGTGATATTATCGGGAGGTAACATAATGGTTACCCTCCTTGAATCGGAGATAACACATCAATGCAATCACCATCATTAAGTGTGTAGTTAGCATGTTGCTCTTGAGGTATAAACTGGCCATTAATGGCTACTGCAAACGGTGCTTTAGCACCATACTCAATTAAACACTGTTTTAGTTCGCTACTTGTTAGGGTGAGCGCTTTACCATTAATTATTATATCCATCATTCCTCACTCTATTCTGGCAACAGCATCAGCAACTAAACTCGGCGCGAGCATGTAGCCATGGCGGTATAATCCATTAATACTAATTACCTGCCCCAGTTGTGTAACTTGTGGGCAGTTATCGCTAAACGCAGGGCGAAGCCCGGTTTGAATATTTAACAGTCGAGCCTCGGCAAAACCGCTGTGCACTGTATAAGCGGCTGAAAGTAACTCCAACGTTGAACGCACCGTTGCTGCCCCATTATCTTGAGACTCAATTTCGGTGGCACCAATCACATATTCATGATTCGGCTTAGGTACTATATAAATAGGATAACGCGGATGCATTAACCTCACTGGCCGAGATAAATTAACCTCGGGTGCATAGAGTCTTGCCACTTCCCCGCGCACGCCTCGAAGGGGCTGTTCTTGTTTGGCTCCAAGCCCTCTGCAATCAATAATGTAATCAAACTCTCGATTATTCACTTTGTTATCAAAGATGCTGGCGCGCTGATTAAATACAAACTTTACTTTGCGCTTATTTAGCAACCTAAAGCTGGCTTTGTAAAAGGCTTGGTTATCTATCTGCGCTTCACCGGGCAAAAATAGGCCTTGGCTAAATCGACCAGCCAGTTCAGGTTCTAGTTGCTCAATTTGCTGTGCATTAATTGCTTGAGCACTAAAATTTAGTAACGGCTTGATTCGCTGTGCAAAGCTTTGTAAGTCGCCTTTATCCTGCGGATGAGCAACCACTAGGGTACCTTGCTGTTGAAAAAACACCTCGCTATTTAGTTGTTCTAAAATAGCAGGCCATCGAGTAATAGAATCCACTCCCATTAAAGCCAATTCACGTTCGCACATAACAGACTCAGCTAGGGGGGCTAGCATCGCTGCTGCCACTTTACCGGCACTGTTCTGAGTATGTTCATCATCGGCTTCAAATACGGTAACACGATGTTGCTTACTTAACTCAAGCGCGGCCAACCGCCCTGCTAAACCAAAGCCCACCACAGCAATGTTATAAAACATAAACACTCCTAAATGTAGCTCATAGCCACCAGCTTTCAGCTGTCAGTAAAGCAACTCTTGCCTCTACGCTGCTTACTTTATCGCTGATAGCTGACAGCTAATAACTGAAAGCTGTGCTACAGCGCTTTATGGTAAATCTCTGAGCCTGTTTGCTTAAACTCTTCAGATTTGGCTTTCATCTCGGCCTCAACATCAACCATTTTGATTTCAATGGCATCACCCACATTATTAGGATCAATACCGCGCGCTTCTAGATCTTTGGCGTAGTCGCGTACTTCTTGGGTTATTTTCATGGAACAAAATTTAGGGCCACACATAGAACAAAAATGCGCAACTTTGCCTGATTCTTGCGGCAGTGTTTCATCATGATATTCACGGGCGCGAACAGGGTCTAAACCAATATTAAACTGGTCATGCCATCTAAATTCAAAGCGCGCTTTTGATAGCGCGTTATCTCGCTCTTGTGCACCTGGGTGACCTTTCGCTAAATCGGCGGCATGAGCGGCAATTTTGTAGGTAATAAGGCCTTCTTTAACGTCTTCTTTATTTGGCAAACCTAAATGCTCTTTAGGTGTTACGTAACACAACATAGCACAGCCATACCAAGCAATCTGCGCTGCACCAATACCCGAGGTAATATGATCATACCCAGGAGCAATATCTGTGGTCAGTGGGCCTAAGGTATAAAATGGCGCTTCATCGCAATGTTTAAGTTGCTCATCCATATTGGCTTTGATCATATGCATAGGCACATGTCCAGGGCCTTCTATGAACACTTGTACATCATGCTTCCAAGCTATTTTAGTCAGTTCCCCTAAGGTACGCAGCTCACTAAATTGCGCTTCATCGTTCGCATCGGCAATAGAACCCGGACGTAAACCGTCCCCTAGTGAAAAACACACATCGTATTGTTTTAAAATTTCACAAATATCTTCAAAGTGAGTGTATAAGAAGTTTTCTTTATGGTGCGCTAAACACCATTTAGCCATAATTGAGCCACCACGTGACACAATACCGGTTACACGTTTTGCTGTCATTGGCACATAACGTAGCAGCACACCAGCATGAATGGTAAAGTAATCAACGCCTTGCTCTGCTTGTTCAATTAGGGTGTCGCGAAATATTTCCCAAGTTAGGTCTTCTGCTACGCCATTTACTTTTTCAAGTGCTTGGTAAATTGGAACAGTACCGATAGGTACTGGTGAATTACGTACCAGCCATTCACGGGTTTCGTGAATGTAACGTCCTGTTGATAAATCCATTACGGTGTCAGCACCCCAGCGGGTTGACCACACCATTTTTTCAACTTCTTCTTCGATAGATGAGCCCACTGATGAATTACCTATATTGGCGTTAACTTTAACTAAAAAGTTACGACCAACAATCATAGGCTCGGTTTCTGGGTGATTAATATTGTTAGGCAAAATAGCGCGTCCACGAGCAATTTCATCGCGAACAAATTCAGGAGTAATAAACTCAGGGATACTCGCGCCAAACGACTCCCCTTTATGCTGCGCAGCTAATAACTCTTCACGTATTTGCGCACGCCCCATGTTTTCACGTATCGCTACATATTCCATTTCTGGGGTGACTATCCCTTGGCGAGCATAATGCATTTGGGTGACATTTTTACCCGCTTTTGCACGGCGTATTTTTGGAAGGTGTTCAAAGCGAATATGATCTAGCCCATCATCAGCCATACGCTGCTGTGCAAACTGTGAGGTTACCGACTCGAGTACTTCGGTATCATTACGGCTCTCAATCCATTGTTCACGGTATTTATTAAGTCCCTTGCGCACATCCAATTTAAATTCAGGATCGGTATACGGGCCTGATGTATCGTAAACACGCAGTGGTGCATTTGACTCATACACTGGGTTTTGTTCATCACCACCAATAAAAGTATCGCTCAATGTGATTTCACGCATACCCACACGTACGCCTTGCTGGCTACCTGCAACGTATACTTTATGGGAACTTGGGAATGGTTGCCCTGTAAGGTTATAAATATAATCTGATGCGGCCGCACGAGTTTCACGGCGAGTAGCTTTATTTGTTGTATTTGACATGACTTACCTCATTGCTAAAGGGTTGTCTTGTCAGATATTCCGCTGAGGAATAGAGAAAGATCGTAAAGTAGCTTTATGCGACTTTGCGGCCTAAGACGGATGTTGCTTTTTTGTGCGCATAAAAAAAGACGCACAAGCGTCCTAGTTAGGCAGCTTGTTCCCTACGCAGGTATTAACCTGATCAGGTTCACGGATCCCGCTTTCGCGATCTCAGCCTAAATAAAACTTAGGCACTCCGACAAGTATTTGAATTTTTCGTTGATTTGATAATGTTTTGATCAAATCTGCGATGAGTGTACGTCAGTTGAAAATTCCCTGCAAGGGGCTGTTTTTCAAAACTCAAAAATTATTTTGGGATAAACACAAATTTTTGTTCAGCTTGCATTACCAATGTTTGGTCTTGCATGTTAAGCACTGCACCTTGCTGCAGAGCTTGTAAAAACTGTTGTTCAAACTCATCCAGTTCAGGGCCACATGATTTACGTGTCATACCTAATTTGCTTACGCTCAGGCTACTGTCTTCAAGTGAGCCTTCACCAAAAAACTTATTACATCCGGCAAAGCCGTTTATTTGTAGCGCTTCTATAAAACTCATTGATGCTTTAAAGGACGCGGGAATAGCCAAATCATCAACCTTTGATAATTGCCATTGTGTATATTTTAGCTGCTCAGTGGTAACTGTCCCTGTTGATGCGCAACCAACACATAAACCGATTACGAGCATCGGTATTGCTGCTAATTTCATGTTACTACTAACTTATTGTCTAATTAATGTAATAGTATCAATATTTGTCAGGTTTATCCGTTAAAAATGCATATTTTAAATGTAAATTTTTGTTTAAAAGTTACGCTATTTAGCACTATGCAACGGCGTGGAATAAGTTATCTATCTGTGGTGGTAAAAATGGACGACCTTTCTCATTAACCGATGTACCAATAACTAAGGCATTGAGCATCACTTTTTCATCTAGTTTGCGCACTACCGTTTGTTTAAATGCAAACTTAAGACGACTAATACGCACAGGCTCTACCGCCACATAAAACTCATCCCCAGGCAATAGGGAATGTTTGTAATCCATTTCACTGCGTATCACCACTAAGTTAATTTTATCTTTCGCAAGTTGTGCAAAATCAACGCCGTGTGCGTATAGAAACTCGTGGCGAGCGTGCTCAAGATAATTAAAATAAACACTGTTATTCACAATACCTTGTAAGTCACATTCGTAGTCGCGTACCTTAAAGTCTACTTTAAAGGTCATATTAGTAATCCCAATTATTTAACGTATAATTGCCGCGTTTATAGCACAAGTGTTGAAATAATTGCTACCATACAAGTCCCTAAAATGGAGTTAAGTAACCTAATGAACTTACGTTTGTCTTTAATTACAGCCACGTTATTACCCCTGCTCGCAGCACCTATATATGCTAACGCAGATGACACCGAACTAGAGAAAATCATTGTTACCGGTGACTTTCAGCAAGAAAGCATTCAAACATTAAGCGCCAGTGCCAGCTTATTTTCTGAAAATGAAATGAATCAACGTGGGGCAACGTATTTAGACGAAATGTTAGCCAGTGCAGCCAATGTAAACTTTGCTGCTGGTGCGTCTCGCGGTCGTTATATTCAAATTCGCGGTGTCGGTTTACGCTCGCAGTTTGTTGATCCGATAAATCCATCTGTGGGCTTAGTAATTGACGGTATTAATTATTCAGGCTTAGGTGGTAGTTCATTATTATTTGATATTGACCAAGTAGAAATTTATCGCGGTCCTCAAGGTACACGTTTTGGTGCAGATGGCATGGCGGGCATGATCCAAATGCAATCAGCTAGTGCAACCAGCGATCCTAGCTTAAAATTACATTTAGGCGCTGGCACTTATAACAGCCACGAAGCAGGCCTTGCTGCTAGTACCGGTTTAACAGATGACACCAGTGCCCGCGTTAGCTACTTTCGCAGAAAGTCTGACGGCTACGTAGACAACCTTTATTTAGATAAACCCACTCAAGATCAAGATGAGCAAGTTGCACGCTTTAAATTAAACAGCCAACTCACAGCTCATTTAAATTCAGAACTTAACCTGCATTATATTGATATTAATAACGGCTACGATGCATTTACTCTTGATAATTCTCGCAACAGCCTTGCTGATCAACCAGGCGAAGATAATCAACAAAGTTATGCTATTGGCCTGAATAATACTTACACTGGTTTTGATGCCTTTGATGTCAACTTAAACCTTTCAGCCATTGATACAGAACTTTTTTATAGCTTTGATGAAGACTGGGTGTGTAACGATACTAATAAGCCGCAATTATGTGCCGCCGGTTTACATCCTGATGGTTATAGTTCAACAGATATTTATAGCCGCGATCGTGATGATCAAGCGCTCGATCTGCAATTTACTGGTAAAGCAGGTAACTGGGTTGCGGGTATTTACTATCAAAACCGTGATGTGGATTTAGAGCGTCAATATACGTGGTTAGCCAACCCATTTGCTTCAACCTATGAAACTAATAACATTGCAGCTTATGGCCAATTAGCCACAGCAATTGGCCCAAAAACTACGCTTATTACTGGTTTACGAGTTGAGCAATATCAAGGAGATTACACCGATAGTAACGGTTTTATTGAAGAAACTGACGATATTATGCTCGGTGGTAAAATTGCACTTGAATACCAAGTTATTGACCGTACCATGATTTACACCAGTATCACCCGCGGTTACAAAGCTGGTGGTATTAATTCAGAAGCGCTAGCAAAAGCAAAAGATGAAGGTTTAAGCTTAGATGCTGATTTTTTCAAACAGCATACCAGCTTTGATCCAGAGTACTTGTGGAGTGGTGAGTTTGGCGTTAAAGGTTCATCGCTAGATGACAAGTTTACCCTGCGCTTAGCGGCGTTTTATATGCACCGCGATAATATTCAATTAAAGTCGTGGCAAGTATCAGATCAACAATTTACCGGTTATGTCGCCAATGCCAGCTCTGGCAGCAACTACGGTCTTGAAATTGAAGGCAGCTACTTACTTACTGATAATTTACTCATTAGCGGTAGTGCTGGCTATTTAGATACGAAAATAAACGACTTTGTCACTAAATCGGGCTTAAACCAAGATGGCCGCGAGCAAGCACAAGCGCCTAAATATCAATACGCATTTAGTGCACGCTACAATGTTACTGATGAGCTATATGCAATGTTAGGCGTTGAAGGCAAAGACGATTATTACTTCTCAGACAGCCATAATGCACAAGCTCCAAATACAAACTTAGTAAATGCGAGCCTTGGTTACGAAGCAGAAAACTGGGCTGTTCGTGCATGGGCACGTAATGTGTTTGATGAAACCGTTCCAACTCGCGGTTTTGAATTTGGTAACAACCCGTTAGATGGTTATACAAGTCAAACTTACATTCAACTAGGTGAGCCACGTGTGGCCGGCGTTACGTTTACGCTTAATCTGTAATACAGCGAACCAGTTGTCAGTTAGAGATAAAAAAACACCGCGTTTAGTGCAAACGCGGTGTTTTTTTATCTGATAGCTGACCGCTAAAAGCTATTAGCTGCTTCAAGCTCTTGCCACATCAAACGCAATCACTTCTTTTATTTTTTGTTTATTGGTTGCTTGCATGACGAGCCTATCAATCCCCAATGCAACCCCCGCACATTGCTCTAAACCATGTTCCAATGCCGCAATTAAACGCGTATCCATAGGAACTTGCTTTAAACCGTTAGCAGCACGATAGGCGTTATCTTCGTTAAACCTTTTTGCTTGTTCTTTAGCATTAGTGAGCTCATTAAAGCCGTTAGCCAGTTCCATATTTTTATAATACAACTCAAAACGCCCTGCTACTCGCTCATCGTGTTCACAAATTTGTGCCAGTGCCGCTTGTGATGCCGGAAAGTGATACACAAAACATGGCTTATCTTGTCCTATTGTTGGCTCTACTTTCATACAAAATAATAATTGCAGCAAGGTATCTTTATGAGTCTCGTTTTTAGCAATATCAGCAAAGCCATGTTCGCATGCGAGTTGTTGTAACTGCGTGATAGAGGCAGTTAATGGATCGACCCCTAACGCGCGTTCAAATGCCTTTTGGTAGGTAACGCGCTCTGCAGGAGCAACCTCAAGAATGAGCTGCATTAGCTCATCTATTTCGTCCATTAAAGCAAATTCGTCAAACCCAGGCCGATACCATTCAAGCATAGTAAATTCAGGATTATGATGACTGCCCGCTTCTTCATTTCGAAATGCCTTACAAAGCTGAAAAATAGCGCCTGAGCCGGCCGCTAACAAGCGTTTCATCGCAAACTCTGGAGATGTTTGCAAAAACAGGGGTAGCCCACCAGCATGGCCTGGGCCCACAAATGTAGTATTAAAGCTGGCTAAATGCACATCGGTTACACTGGCAGCACTTAAACTCGGTGTTTCGACTTCCATTACATTACGCTCATAAAAGAATTCCCGAATGCTGCGCATAATTGCTGCGCGTTGCTTAAGTATTTCTATGCTGGCACTCGGCTTCCAAAGATCTGCTGACATATTTTCTCCAAAAAAAATCCCAGCTTAAGCCGGGATTTAATTAATAAGACGCGTTGCTGCTTACTTAACACGGCTCACGTATTCACCATTACGAGTGTCTACTTTAATCACTTCGCCAATTTGTACGAATAATGGAACACGTACTACAGCACCTGTGCTAAGCGTTGCTGGTTTACCACCCGTGCCCGCTGTATCACCTTTAAGGCCCGGATCAGTTTCAGTGATCTCAAGCTCAACAAAGTTTGGTGGAGTTACAGCAATTGGGCTGCCGTTCCATAATGTAATAGTACATACATCGTTTTCAACTAACCATTTTCCAGCATCGCCCAGTGCTTTTTCGTCAGCAGCGATTTGTTCAAATGTTTCATTGTTCATGAAATGCCAAAATTCACCGTCTGTATATAGGTACGCTAAATCGGTATCCATTACATCAGCACCTTCAACCGATTCACCCGATTTAAAGGTTTTTTCAAGTACCTTGCCAGAGATAAGCTTACGGATACGAACACGGTTAAACGCTTGGCCTTTACCCGGTTTTACCATTTCATTTTCTAAGATACTGCAAGGTTCGCCGTCCATCATAATTTTTAGGCCGCCCTTGAACTCGTTGGTGCTATAATTCGCCATCGTTTCCTCTATTTATATTTTTCGAGTAATCTACGTGCCAATGATACAAAGAAATGAAGCAAATTTGCATAAAAACTGGCAAAAAGAATTAGCAAATGTAGTTACCTGCCCAAAAGTGTTGTTAGAAATGGTTGGTTTATCGAGCCAAGTCCATGAAAACGACATAAAAGCTCGTAGCTTGTTTCCTGTTCGTGTGCCATTGCCTTTTATAAAAAAAATTCGTCATGGCGATGCAAATGATCCTTTATTGCTGCAAGTTATGCCTCGCCATCAAGAATTTTTAACTAAGTCGGGGTTTAATAAAGATCCGCTACTTGAGCAAGATAACAATCAACCAGGTCTGTTACATAAATATAAATCACGTGTTTTAGTCATGTTTAAAACTGGTTGTGCGGTAAATTGCCGCTACTGCTTTAGACGCCATTTTCCTTATCAAGAAAACCAGTTAAATAAACGCAGCCTTATTGATGCATTGAGCTATATACAAGCTGATAAAAATATTAACGAAGTGATTTTAAGTGGTGGCGATCCACTAATGGCCAAAGACGATGCTATAAGTTGGTTTTTAGATGAGCTTGAGCAAATACCACAAATAAAACGGATGCGCATACACAGCCGCTTACCTGTTGTTATCCCTGCACGCATTACTGAACAATTATGTGAAAGATTAGCAAAGTCACCACTAAAAATTATATTCGTGAACCATATTAACCATGCTAACGAAATAGATAATGACTTTAAAAACGCCATGAACATGCTAAAACAAGCCAATGTACTGTTATTAAATCAGGCGGTTATTTTAAAAGATGTTAACGATACAGTTGATGCGCAAATAAACTTAAGTGAAGCCTTGTTTGATACAGACGTAATGCCTTATTACTTACACTTACTGGATAAGGTAGAAGGCGCAAGTCATTTTGATATAGATGAGGCGCAGGCCATAAAAATAATGGCAGAGCTTTTAGAAGCCCTGCCAGGATTTTTAGTGCCTAAACTAGTAAGAGAAATAGGGGGCCAAAAAAGTAAAACCCCTATTGACCTCAAATTGGTTTAAACATAAACGTTTACATTATTCCCAAGTGTTGCAGTAACCGACTTAGCCGGTGTTTGCGCACTTGAGGATTGTGTAGCACCTTCAATAAGCGCAAGTGCAGCGGCGCCATCAGCTTGCTGTTGCTTTTTAGATAAAGCAGCAGTTAAAACCTCTGCGCCTTGGCCTGCACCAGGGATTGTAGGTAGATTTCCACCTGATATATTCATAACTCACACCTGACATTTAAATGTAATACACGTATTATAGTCGCTGAATTGGTAAATTACTTTACCAACCCACTTAAGTATTTATCGGCAACATTGCACTAAGCTTTAGGAAAACCATGGATTCTATAATTGAACAACTCAACGCCAACTTAAAAATTGTTTACCGTCAGGCGCTTGATGCTGATAAAAAACTCGATGAGTTACAACAGCAAGGCCACGGAAAATTTAAAGCCTTATTTGCCGAAGACGCTGGATTTAGCTTTGAAGCTAAACGCTTTAAGCCTTACGTTTTAGACGTTGCCGCAGATGTAGAAAGCTTATCAAGCGACGGTTTAGACGAAGAAAAGCTAAAACAAGCAGTTATTAAACTACAAAACTTACTAACCTTGTTAGCGACCTTTAAGTAAGCACTCTGGGCTTACTGCGCAAAACATCTGTTGCACAGATGTTTTGCGCTATGTTACTTAATACGCGGTAAAATTTGTTCACCAAACCACTCTGTTAATAAGCGTTTTTCGTAGTAAAATGCTTCATCTCGACCCATTTTAATTTTATCCATAAAACCCATATCTTTTAAGCTTACGTTATCTTCTTGTGCGACAACGCCACTTTCATCACTAAGCACATAATTAAATTCAATGCGTGGAAAGTGAATAGGTTTAACCACTCGGATTTCGTTAACACCGCCATAGCGTACGTCTCCGGCTAAATCTAAATCGGTTACTTCAATTTTTAAACTGTAGTTTTTAGGAAGTTGCTCGCTGAGCTTTGCAAAGTGTTCATCAATACTTTTGGCTATTTGCTTATGGTATGAGCCTTTAGTTTGGTTTGATGGGCGTACATCGCGATAATCATTAAAGTCATGCCATTTCACTTGAGCCTCACCCGCGCAAACAACACTCGGTAGTGCAATACACATCAACATTGCTATTTTTTTAACTAAGTTCATACGTTTCTCCAACGAGTATTTTGATCATTGTGATCAATTGAATATTTTACAAATCGCTATACATCACTTTAGCAATTACATATGAACTATAACTTAATCTTTACGCTGAGGTGTTATTAAAATTGCACAAAATGTAATCGAAAGTACGGTTTACGATCATACTATTACAAAGCAAATAAAATAATACATGTAAAAACTCATTATTTATGGTGAAATTAGGGTAATTGAACAGAGGTTTCCAAGGAGTATTCATGGCAATTTTAGTAACCGGTGGCGCAGGCTATATTGGCTCACACACCGTTTTAGAACTTTTACAGCAAGGCAGCGACGTTATCGTTATCGATAACTTAAGTAACTCCTCTGAAGAGTCACTTGAGAGAGTGAAAAAAATAACCGGTAAAGCAATTACTTTTTATCAAGGTGATATTTTAGATAAATCCTTTTTAGACTCAGTATTTGCAAAACATAACATTGATAGTGTAATTCATTTTGCAGGTTTAAAAGCAGTTGGTGAGTCGGTAGCCAAACCAATCGCGTATTATCAAAATAACGTACAAGGCACATTAACACTAGTTGATGCTATGCGTGACGCGGGTGTGTTTAAACTGGTATTTAGCTCATCTGCAACAGTTTATGGTGACCCTGCAAGCTTACCAATACGCGAAGACTTCCCCGTTGGCGGTACAACCAACCCATATGGTACGTCTAAACTAATGGTTGAAATGATGCTGCAAGATATCGCTAAATCAGATGAGCGCTTTGCGTTTGCTATTTTGCGCTACTTTAATCCTGTTGGTGCACATGAGTCAGGTTTAATTGGTGAAGATCCTAATGGCATTCCTAATAATTTACTGCCTTTCATTTCACAAGTTGCGGTTGGTAAATTAAAGCAGCTCGCTATATTTGGCGATGATTACGACACGGTAGATGGTACTGGTGTTCGCGATTACATTCACGTTGTAGATTTAGCCCTAGGGCATTTAAAAGCACTTGATAAAATAGCCGCAGAAACCGGTGCGCTTGTTTATAACCTTGGTACCGGTAACGGCTATTCAGTATTACAAATGGTCAATGCGTTTATTAAGGCTAGCGACCAAGCTATCCCTTATGCGGTGTCACCTCGTCGCCCTGGTGATATTGCAGCCTGTTATGCTGCGCCAGAAAAAGCGCTTAGTGAACTAGGCTGGCAAGCCGAGCGCGGCATTGATGTTATGATGCAAGATACATGGCGCTGGCAATCAAATAATCCAAATGGATATAAGTCATAAAGGCTTCTTTAAGTTATCAGCTTAAAATTAAAACACCGCATTTAAATTAAATGCGGTGTTTTAATGTTGTACTTACCAATTTTGCATTTCTACAATCCGTGACTGGGTTCGCGCATATTCAAAGCTTAATTTTTTACCTTGGTATAACTCGTTTATGTCGGCCTGGGCATTAATTACCAGTAATTTGTGGCAATCATAAAACTCATCGACTAAGGCAATAAAACGCCGAGCTTCATCATCGAGTGTATGCTCATCTAACTGCTGCTTTTCGCGCTGATAGCTATCTTCTATACCATGCACAATAACTTTACCAGTTGCCTCTTTTCCCATTATTGGCACATTCGCGATGTATACTACCGAAAACTGTTCTGCTAAAAACATATAGTCATTGGCGCTACGAGGGCCTGAGCACAATGCCATAAAATCAATCAGTAAAGCATCGTCAGTTTTTAATAAATAAGGAAGCACTCGGCCATGCACAGTTATTGTATTATTACGCATTGCTTGAGAATGTGCGGATAAAAACCCAGCCTCAAATTCAGCATCGGGCAAGTTAATAAAATAATGACGACTACTTCTGCCGTATCTAAAGCGGTGATCTTCCTCCCCCGCCACGTTAATTACACGACAATGTTCATTTATTAAATCGATAGTTGGTAAAAATCGCGCGCGTTGCAGACCGTTGTAATAAAGTTGCTCCGGTTTTGCGTTAGAGGTTGCTACTAGCACCACGCCTTGTTCAAATAAAGCGTTAAATAACCGAGCCATGATCATGGCGTCACCAATATCACTAACAAAAAACTCATCAAAGCACAGCACTTTTATCTTTTTGGCCCACTGTTTAGCAATTATTTGCAGCGGATTTTTATCCCCTTGTAACTTGGCCAATTGAGCATGAACTTTTTCGATAAAATGATGAAAGTGCAGGCGCTGCTTTTTCTCTGTGGGTAAGTTTTCATAAAATAAGTCCATCAACATAGATTTACCTCGACCAACCGGGCCATATAAATATATTCCCCTTATTGAAGGTGCTTTTTGCCACCAGCTTGCAGGCTGATTTAATTGCTCACTTAAAGACTGTAACGCACTCACGGCTTGGTGTTGCGCCGCATCGAAATCAAGCTCTCCTGATGAAACCTTGCTATGGTACAGGCTTAAAATTTCTGTACTGGGCTCTGTCATGGTATTTCACTATCCGCTATACTCGCGGCCATTGTAGCCGACTAAAAATGTGAACAACATGAAATTTCCTTGCCGTTTAGATAAATTTATTAGCCATTTAGCAGAGTTACCACGCTCAAAAGCCCGTGCAGCAATAAAAAGCCAAGCGGCTAGCGTTAATGGCGAGGTGATCACGGCATTCGACTTTCAAGTTACTCAGCAAGATGACGTGTTATTTCATGATCAGCCATTAGTGTTTTTAGGTAAACGCTACTTTATGCTCAATAAGCCGGTAGGTTATGTATGCGCTAATTCAGATGAGTTACACAAAACCGTATTTGATTTGCTTGATGAGCCAAACATGGCCGACTTTCACATTGCCGGGCGTTTAGATATAGACACCACTGGCCTAGTGCTTATTACTAATGATGGCGACTGGTCACACAAAATTACCTCGCCTAAAAAGAATAAATTTAAAACCTACTTGGTTGAAACTCAAGAGCCGATTACCGATGATGCACTGCAGCAATTACGCGACGGTGTGCAGCTTCACAATGAAAAAGATTTAACTCGCCCTGCTATTGCTGAGCGCTTAGGGAATTATGGTTTACGCTTGTCTATTTCTGAGGGGAAGTATCACCAAGTAAAACGTATGCTAGCAGCGGTAGATAACAAAGTAGTTGAACTACATCGTGAACAAATTGCGGGTATAAAGTTAGGTGAAGATTTGGCTGCAGGTGAATACCGCCCATTAACTGCCGCAGAGATAAAACTGTGAGGTTGTTTAGGTGTTAGGAAATGGTTCACGAGGTTCGGGCTGTTCACCTGCCGCTCTAGGCTCGATGCTCGTTGCCTTCTATAATCTTGCCTAATCTCTGTTCTTACGATTTAATCTGTACTAAATCAAAGTCTGTCATCCCAGGTACAATCGCTTGCAGCCGAGACTCAGTAATATCTAGAGAGTTTAAACATTCACAATATTCAGAGGCTTTAAGTTCTAATTGATGGGCTTTTTTCTGTAACGACTTATCGATTTCTTTGGTGATGATATCCATGCGTTGCCCCATGTCGTTCATGCGGTCTTCTATATTGCCTTCTCGAGATTTAAACGCATCCCCAAGCGACATTAAAATAGCACCCAAAGAGCCATGTACAGCTGAGTGTATTTTTTGACTAATTTCTTTAGTAAAAAAATCATCAATTTGGGAAAGCGATTGAGGGGCTATAAAAAAGAAATCGTCGCCACGTTTAAACTTATCCATAAGTGCGCGCTCTACATATTGTAATTGCGTTTTTAGCACTTCGGGTTCTTTATCTGACATGCCCTCAACAACATGCTCAATAGCACTGAGTCCTAGGTTAACGCCATCGGTCGCTAAATCGACCAACTCAGGAACTGTTTGACGAATACCATTGCTAAATTGTTCTAGCACTTTGCTTTCGTCGGTGCTTAAATCGACCCAGTAGCCTCGAATAAACAATTGATTATTATTGTTAATTTGCACCCTTGTTTGGCCTTTATCAACAATACGGATCACATCATCGGTAATAATTAAACCATGACGAAGTTCAACATCACATTGTTTTTGTGCGATTGCATTGGAGCTTAAAAGTGCCATTGATAACGCCAATATCGAACGAGATAAAAACGCCATAAACACCTCAAAAAGACTAAAATAGGGGGTGGCTAGATTAACAAAAAACCAACTTTATGCAAGCAAAAGTAACACCCTAAAAACAAGGCACCATGAAACGTAACGTTTACACAGCGCCTTTATCCTCTGGCTTGTACTATTAAATAGGTGAGCCTGGTGGTATTGGCAGGGCTTTAAAATTATCAGGCCACTGGCCTGTTGTTAAAAACTGATTAATTTGCGACGATAAATAGTTTTTAAATGCGCTGTCACCCACTTCAGGGTGGCCTAGCAAAGAATGCTGATTAAACTCATCAGCAAGTTTGCTTAAATAGAAATGCAGTTGCGCTTGCACTTCAGGGCTTAAACCATCGTTAGCCACAAGATCAGCCATGGCTTTTGCCGTTAGGTACTGTACTCGTTGTGTTACTTTTCCTGTCATGGTGGCAGGTGCTGATACATTAAACACTTGCTTATTTAACTGTTTAAGTAGCTCATCTAGGCTATAAAAGCGGTTATCACGTGCTTGCTGCTGTGCTAATCGATTTAATCGTTGAGCGTTTAGTAATAGCGATAGGCTATGCTGCGCTGCCACTTCAGGCAATGCAAGTGCATCCATAGTTAAGCCGGTACGACCCACTATACTTTCTCGTGATTTAGACTCGCCATACGCCTTAGGTACAATCAAAGACAGTATCGACTCTGGCAGCGTTAAATTAGTTGCTTTTAGGGTGGCTAAAATAGCATTAACTGCTTGTTGCTGAGTCTCTTTAGCTACAACTTGGGCGCCTTTAACGGGTGCATCACTGCGAATTTCATAGTCATAATCAACGCCCGCAATAAGCTTTGCAACCGCTTCAACTTGATAACGATGGAATAAGTAAAGTGGCACTAGCTTTTCTTCTAACTGCGACAGTGCAACCCCAGTTTTTATATTGTTAATACCAAACTGCCCGAGCGCTTGCTTTCGCACATCAAGCACTCTAAGTAATTCTTCACTTGGATTACTGCCATTATCCCAAAGATGCGCTGTAGGGTGCGCCCCACCTTTTGCACGGGCATCACTGTCAGAAATAAACGCCAAACCTTGTGCTTTATTTTGCTGCAAAATAGCAGCGAGTGCTTCGCTTTCATCTTGGCCGGTAAAGTCACTGTAGCCATATTTGATCACTTGCGTATCCCATGCGCCCATACCTTTAGCATAACCATCAGATACGTCTAACTGACCATTATCTGCAAAGCTCAATAACGGATGCGGATAATCCATCACCGAAGCTCGATTATTTACTGACGCAGCAAAGTTGTGCGCAATACCCAGTGTATGACCAATTTCATGAGCACTGAGTTGACGAATACGATCAAGTGCCATTGTATGTAAAGTGCTTGCCACTTCATTGCCTTTTAAATAAGGCGCAGCGAGTGATTCAGCAATAAGGATATCTTGACGCACTCGCAGCGAGCCTAGTGTCACATGGCCTTTAATAATTTCGCCTGTTCGTGGGTCTATAATTGAACTGCCATACGACCAGCCTCGGGTTGCACGATGCACCCATTGAATAACATTGTAGCGCACATCCATAGGATCTGCATTACTTGGTAGCACTTTAACTTTAAAGGCATTTTTATATCCTGCTGCATTAAAAGCGTCATTCCACCATTGCCCACCATCTAATAAGGCCGTTTTTACTGGTTCAGGTACCCCTGGATCTAAGTAATAAACAATAGGCTCTACTGGCTCACTAACTGCTAGGCTTGGATCTTTTTTTGCTAAACGATGACGCGGAATGTAACGCACGTACATAGACTCATCGAGCCCTGCTGCATAATTTTTATGCTCCACACTCCAATAACCCGATTGCGGGCTAAATTTACGAGGTGTGTAATTATCATCAGGCAATTGAATAAGTGAATGGTGCATGTGCACACTCAAAGTGTAAGGATCAGCACTCACTTGGCGAACGTATTTACCTGGTTTAGACCCTTTAAAGGTGAGAATGGCTTCAAGTTCAGTATTTTTCAAAAATGCTTTTGAGCGATTCATAAATACCGCACTGCGTGACTCATCAAGGCTAAACTGCCCTTGCTTGCGCGCAGCTAAAGTACGGCTTACGCCATGTACGTCACTCAGTAAATAAGGGGTGTAATCTATTAATGCAGCATTGGCATCTTGAGCGACAACTTTAAAACCCGCCAAAATGCTGGATGCAAACGCTTCTTTAACGCTTTGCTGCTCTGCTATATTACTCGTGTTTGCACGGTAGTAAGTATTTACGGCACGTAACATCACCTTGTTGCCAAAGCGCTCAAACTGTACCAAATAGGTACCGCCTAATTGGCCTCTATCTAAACCTATATCGTTAGAGCCAACGCCATAAGGCAAGCTATGCTGTAGTAAAAATTGTTGCTCAAGTTTATCAACTTTTAAATACACATTGCCGTTTTGGGTATCGTAAAAGAAAGAAAAATAACCAGGGAAATGGTTCATTTTTTCAGTAAATTCGTCAATAGACTTAATTGCTGCGTGCGCTTGAGTTATCATACAGAGCAGCACAGTAAAGAGTATGTAACTTAATCGTGATATTTTTTGCATAATCTTATCTTTGTTATTAGCGTTTTAAATGCGATGTAGGTACCCCATTATAGGGGGTTATTTATACAATACAGTTATTTAAGACGAATTTCAGCGCTCTAAACTAATCTCTCTCACATTATGATTAGTTTTAACACGTTATCAGGAAAAAAGAATGCGTAGACTCCCACCAGTATTACTAGAAGATGGCTGTTCAAGAGAACTTTTGTCGTTAATTCGTACTATTTTAGCGGCATGTAAAGAAATTTCATTTCGCGTCGGTCAAGGTGAATTATCGGGCGTATTAGGCTCAACCCTCGATGAAAATATTCAAGGCGAAACACAAAAGAAACTCGATGTACTGTCTAATCAGTTATTAAAAGATATATTGCTGGAGTCAGGCACAGTTAAAGCGATTGCCTCTGAAGAAGAAGATTATACTGTTGCCGGTAACCCAGATGCCGAGTACATTGTTGCATTTGATCCACTTGATGGCTCGTCAAATACAGATATTAACTCACTTGTAGGTACTATTTTTTCTATTATGAAAGCACCTGTGGGCTCAGATGCTGCTGATGAAAAGATTTTTATGCAACCTGGGCATCAACAAGTGGCTGCAGGTTACGTACTGTATGGCCCATCAACTATGCTTGCGCTAACAACGGGTAAAGGTACACGCATGTTTACCTTAGATAAAACCCAAGGTAGCTTTTTACTTACTCAAGATTTTGCCGCTATTCCTGCTAAAACTAATGAATTTGCAATTAACGCCTCTAACCAGCGCCACTGGGAACCAGCGATGCAAAACTACATTAATGACTTACTTGCCGGAGATACAGGCCCTCGCGCTCAAAACTTCAATATGCGTTGGATTGCTGCAATGGTTGGCGATGTTCATCGTGTACTTAGCCGTGGTGGTTTATTTACTTACCCAACTGACACTAAAGATCCTAATAAACCTAATAAACTACGTTTACTATATGAAGCAAATCCAATGGCAATGCTAGTAGAGCAAGCAGGTGGTATTGCTTCAACAGGCACTGAGCGTATTATGGATATTCAGCCTGATGCTATCCATCAGCGAGTTGCGGTTATTTTAGGCTCTAAAGACGAAGTAGAAACTTGCTTGAGCTATCATAAGTAAACTTTAAGAACAGGTTTTAGGTTTCAGTTGTCAGCTAGAGATTAGCCCTGTAGTGGTTACTAACATCTGAAAACTGTTGCTTAAAACCTTTCATACTTTCTGATAGCCACCTGCTACTGTTGTAGCAGCTTTAACAACTGTGCGAGCTTTTGATGAGTCAACTCGCCCATTTGCTCGCTATTACTTAGCGCGTAAATAACGCCTTCATGCTCAGCGCAATTTATGTCATCTCGCGACTCAATAACATTTGCCCACAGCTGTAAATCGTCAATATCAATTTCTTTATTGAAACAACGCGTAAGTACATTAATTAGTACAGGCTTTGTGAGTGTGTACAGGTAGATTTTATTGCTTGCTGCGGTTGAAACAATCACACTAATGGCACTATCTCTTTGCTCGCCAAATGTAATAAATTCAGCCAATGCTTTTTGTATATTCATAATGTTTGTTATTCTTGCTGCTCTACTGTTAATAAGACCTAAAATGACCCAGATAAACTGCAGCCAATGTAATACAACGCTTAACTGTAATGTTAATGATATAACCGCATGTTGGTGTTATCAGTTACCTGCTATTTTACCACTCGATGATACAGCAACCAGCTGCTTATGCCGCTTATGTACTCTTGCTAAAATAAATAACTATTTAGAGACTATATACACTCAACCAATAAAAGCTCAAATCGCTTTTGCTAAACAATTTAGAAGCCATGATAATTTAATTGAAGGGTTAGATTACACCATGCAGAATAATTACATGGTGTTTAGTAAGTGGTATTTTTTAAAACGTGGTACTTGCTGCAAAAACGGGTGTAAAAATTGTCCCTATAATTAAATTAGCCACCCACTGCAATAGGCAGTGAGCTATCAGCGCCCCACTCACTCCACGAGCCGTCGTAAACACTTAAATTATTATATCCGCATTCATCAGCGAACAGTGCAAGCGCACAGGCAGTAACCCCCGAACCGCAGCTAAACTGTATCTGGGTTGCATTACCGACTAATTCACTAAACTGTGTTTGTATAAAGTCGAGTGATTTTGCCTCGCCATTTTCTAATAAACTACTTAAAGGTAGCGAGTAGCTATTAATAATGTGGCCGCTGCGCATACCCGCTCTTGGCTCTTTATTTTTACCCGTAAAGCGCTCATAAGCACGCGCATCTAAAATAACTGTATTGGCATCATTAGTAGCACTTAGCACCTGTTTTTTATCAATAAAGTAATCAGGTTGGTAATGAGCAATAAAGTCGCCTTTTAGTGATGCTTGCGTATAGTTTGACTCAACCGCAAGCCCCAGCTCAAGCCACTTGGCTAAACCACCACTGAGCACTTTTACGTTATTAAACCCCATGGCTTTAAACATCCACCAGGCTCTAGCTGCACTGAATAACCCCGCATCTTCATAAATCACCACCAATGAGTCGTGATTAACGCCTGCTTTTTGCATCACCTGAGTAAATTGCTCTGCACTACACAAGGTATTGGGTAATGGGTTTGAAGTATCTGCGAGTTCTTTTTTGATATCAAACCGTTGTGCCTTGGGTAGCATAGCAACGGGCGAGTACTCCCCTGCAGCAGAGGGGCGTAGCATACCTGCATCAAAAATAACTAAGTTAGTTTGCTCTAAACGCGCATGTAACCATTTTGCACTGACTATGTTTTTCATCGTCTTGCCAAATTTAAAGAAATGAAATAGCTATATATTATTACAGCCTGTTTATAAACAGAATTTAGACTGGTTACAAATTATAATAATGCTAAAATAGCTGCTTTGAGGTTTCTAAATAAAATAAAATTATGCCAATCCCTTTTTACATTATCAATATGCAAGGCTGCGAAGACCGTTGGGAAACAACCCTAAAGCGACTTACCAGTCTACACTTAAATGCTGAACGTTTTGAAGCGACCATTGGCAAAAACCTTAGTGAACAAGAAATCCTCAAGTGGTATTGCCCGAAAAAAAATAAAAAACGTTACAATCGCAACCTATCTGCAGGTGAAATTGGTTGCTATGTAAGCCATATGCGCCTTTGGCAAAAAATGGTCGTTGAAAATATCGCTTATTGTGTTGTATTAGAGGATGACCTTTTCATTGAAGCTTCACTTAAAGATGTTGTTGATGCGGCGCTTAAATTAAAAAACTGGGATTTAATCAAGTTATCTGATAATCGAAACTTTCCATTTATTGACAGTACGTTATTAGAAAATAACCTAACAGTTGGCAACTATAAAAAAGCACCAAACGGCACTCAAGGCTACATCATTTCACTAAGCGGCGCTAAAAAACTACTGCAAAGAAAACCGTTTTTTAGACCGGTAGATGTCGATATGCAGTTTCACACTGAAGTAGGCTTAAATATGATAGGCATAAAACCCTACCCTGTTGCCGAAGATCGAAGCTTTATTAGTGAAATAACAAGCGCTAATGCAGGCTCTCATTCCAACCGCAGTACATTTATCAGAAATTTAATTCATAGATCGAGTATTCATATGCAAAGACGATATAAAACTGCGGATCTTGCCAAAATTACAAGTGAGTAATACCCAGCATATTTTTACATGTATGCATTTGATTATAAAAATTAAATCTTAATAATTTCGCCACGCAATGGCGCCATTTTAGCTAAAATTTCATTTTGCACTGTATGTGGGATATTTTGCTCGTTCATTGCATTTATTAATAAATCGACAACGTGATTGAAGTCTTTTTCATTTATATTCATACCTGTATGAATCGCAACCATCGAGTCGCCTTTGTATTCACAAGGACCCTCAACCAGCGAACATAAATGGCTAATAAACCCTTGTCGAAAATGGCTAATATTACTGTGTTCAAAGTAATGAAATACCTGCTTGTCATTACCTATTTGGGCAATAAAACTGTCAGTTAACTTTTCAAGCCCAGCTCGCTCGCCAAGTTGGTGATACAGAGAAGTGTTAGGTTGTGTTGTACACCCTGAAAGTAAGCTTAAACAACAAAAAATAAATACACTCAGTTTCATTACCAATACCCCGTAACCGATAAATACCAGCCGGTTTGTTTATCAACACCAGCAATCCGCCCTAAGTCTAAATAGGCCGCCGTTACACTGACATGTTTATTAGGCATCCACGCTATAAATAAATCGCGCCAATCTTGTTCGCCTAAACCTAGGTTATTGGCTTTTTGTCGATACTCAATGCCAATAGCAAGTTCACGACTTACAAACACCGCACTACTTGCTTCTAGTAAAATATGGCTACCTTCATTAGCCCCTCCATATCCTAAAAGCCCTAACTGATTGGCTTTACTGTAACGGGTGGTCACATTCCAAAACCAGTTGTACCCAGCAAGTGCGCCCAAATGTAATTTACTGGCTGCTAGGTACACATCTGTACCACTGGTATTTTTTGCGCCAACCAACTTTGCAACTGCG
Organism: Pseudoalteromonas sp. S1612; assembly: GCF_005887175.1. Classification (GTDB taxonomy): domain Bacteria; phylum Pseudomonadota; class Gammaproteobacteria; order Enterobacterales; family Alteromonadaceae; genus Pseudoalteromonas; species Pseudoalteromonas undina. The sequence goes on from NZ_PNDH01000010.1 coordinate 27,860, forward strand.
CCATCATCCAGTGATTTATGCTGTACACCCATGCTTAGCTGGGGCCACTTACTGTATACTATATCACCATATAAACGAATTTTTGCCCCAGAAATTGACTGCTCTATTTCTGTATTGAGCGCAGGCACGTCAAACTGCTGCACTGCATAACTCAGTTCAACACGATTAAATAGGTTAAGCTGCACACCACAGGCATCTAGGCGGTAATCTGTTACATCAGCACGACTACAAAAGCCATTAACAGCCCATTCGTCCTCACTAGCATAACCTGCTAGCTGCGCCCAAGGAACTAACCCTCCTCCTGCACTGCCTTCAACTTGAGACACGCCCGGTGTTGCTAATAGTTTTCCCGTTGCAGCTACAGTTAGCGTACTGCAAAATAAGAGTGTCATGCTCAGTAAAAATTTAATGTACACCCTGATATTCCTCTAACCATTGTTCTAGTTGTTGTGCTTTTAAAGGACGACTCAAGTAGTAACCTTGTGCATGATCGCATTGCATTTCATGAAGCAATGATAAAGACGCTGCCGTTTCTACGCCCTCGGCCACCACTGAAAACCCAAGTTGGTGTCCAAGTGTGATTGACGAGCGCACTATGTATTGATCTTTTTGTGACTCATGCAAAGTTAAAATAAAGCATTTATCTAGCTTAAGCTCATCAATAGGTAACATTTTTAATCGCCCCAATGATGTTTGCCCGACACCGTAATCGTCTAGTGATATTTTAACACCGATAGTTTTTAAGTTCTCTAACGCTTTGATACCTTGGGCTTCATTTTCGATCATATCGCGCTCCGTCAACTCAATAGTGACAGAACTTGGGCTTACATGATATTTCTTTAAGGTCGCGACCAACAAATTATGAAATCCCGCATGCGCAATATCTTGGGCTGACACATTAATCGCTGCCTGTAAGTGAATCCCTTTTTTATACCAATCGGCTATTTGCGCAATAACTGTATCGACAACCCAGGCAGTTAGTTCCACAATTAATCCTGACTGCTCAGCTAAATCAATGAACACTTCAGGCGAAACCCAGCTCCCATCATCACGTTGCCAACGAATAAGTGACTCAACCTTATCAATTTTCTGACTTTTAATATTCAACTTAGGCTGATAAGTCATAAACAGTTGCCCGTTATCATCATCAATCGCTTGTTTGAGCTCATCAAGCATGATTAAACGGTCTAAGTGCGCCTCATCTTCACCATCTTGGTAGTAATGTAAGCTTTGTTGGCTTGTTGTAGCCGCATCAACAGCAATGAGTACACGCCGCATTAAATCGTCCGCTTTAACGCCTTGTCCAGGGTACTGCACAATCCCAGCGTTAAAACGCAAACTTATTTTTAAGCTTTTAATCTGGTAAGGTGCCTGTAATTGCTCAATCAAATCGGCTACAGCACATTTTACTTGGTCAGCCTCCACACTGGGGTAAACCGTTAAAAACTCATCGCCGCCAATTCGTGCATGAAATCCACCAAGCTCATCAGAGAATTGACGAATACGGTTTGCCACCGCAATTAAACACTCATCTCCTACTTGCGGACCAAGCTTGTCGTTTATGTGTCTTAAGCCTTTTATATCAATAGCAACAAGCGTGTAGCATCTATCTTTAGTGAGCTGCTTTGCTAATAAATCTAACATAGCTGAACGGTTATAAAACCCTGTTAAGGTATCGTGATGTGCTTGAAAACTGATTTGCTGCTCACGCTTATTAATATCATTACCCATGTTATTAAAGGCGCTGACTAGCGTTGCTATTTCGCTGCTTTGTTTTTTACCTTCAAATTTAAAACGGTAGTCACCTTTGGCAAATTGCCTTGCGATAACCGCTAACTGTGTAAGTCCGCTGGTTAAGTTATTGGCAAGCAAACTACTGGTGATCACACCAAATAACATGGTTAACACGGCCAATGTAACTAGCGTTAGCAATAGTTGCTCAATATCTCGATAACTTGAGGTTAAATCAGCACTTAGTAGTAAGGTGACCGGGTGTGATTGCAAAGATGGTAAAGCTATTTGTTGATTTTCATAGGCCAAATATTCAGCAAAAAAACGAGCTGTAGTTTTATTTTCAAAGTATTCTATAGGTTGAAATTTTTCAGGTTGAGGTGCAAACGAGCTTGCTGCAAAACTATCTAATTGCGCAACAAAGCTAACCTCCATACCGGTTAAGCTTTTCAGCTCAGTAGTCACAGCCGATGTGATTTTGAACCCGACTAAACTGTAAGCGATGGTTCTGGGGGTTTTAACTGGCAATAATATTACTTGATAGAGCTGATTATTTAACACTACAAAGCTCGATTGTTCAGAATTATTTAATAATTCATCCATCAAGGGCTGTAGGTTATCTGCAAAATTTTGTGCATTCACATTAGCAGACACTAACCGCCCCGATAAATCGAGCAACAGCATTAAATCGGCATTGATCCGTTGGCTATGATTGTATAATACACTACTAATGGTGGCTGCATCGCGAGTAGCAACTGCCTGCTTAAAACCAAAATCAGCGGTTAACACCTTTGCAGCAGTTAATAGCAAGCTCTCTTTTGATTTTAAATATTGCTTATAAACGCTTTGCGCAACCGTTATATTTTGCTGTACTTTTTCTGCCTGAAACTTACTCGTAGACCACCAAAAACTCACTAAGCTGAGTAAAGTTGTAAGTAACACCAAGCCAACGCATAGCGTTGTTATACGGCTACGTAAATTATTGCCCATTACCTTCCCTAAATTGACTGCCAAAGGTGTTACGTGGTGCAGGCGTAGACGTATTTATAGTGATTGATACCGGGCTGGTTGATTTTATATCAAACATTTTTTTATTATCCAAAGTCGCTGTTTGCAGTGAGTGCCAGACACTGGCTTGCACAGGAAAAGAGTCAACTTGTAGATTTATTTGGCCTTGCTCGTTGCTGGTATACACATGATTACTATTAGCGACATAAATATAGCCCACCATAGAATCGTGGATATTGCAGCCTAGAACAACAACACCTTGATTATCAAACTTAATGGGATCTTCTGGCTGACCAGAATAGAGCTTTAATTGAAAGGGCTTTGCTTTTGAAAAAGAATATACATGGTGGCGAATATTATCGCTATTTGGAAAGTTAACGTACTGACCTTGGTGTACAATAAGTAGCTGTGGTGAAAACTGTTTATCAACTTGATCCATTACCGCCGTGGGTAAACTGCCCGTAGTTTTTGAGGAAGGTAAATGATTTATTTCTACGACAGCATTAGGCAATACTTGGTCATGCTGATCTTTAATAACCAAATTAATGGTATTGCCAAAGGCCGACACACTAAACAATGCACCCAGTACTAATAAATAACGACGTTTTGCAATAACTTGCATTGCTCGCTCTAACATAATCACACCTAAATATTCACTATAGGTTAAGTTAATTAGAGACGAGCACTAATTGCAAGAATTATAGCTCAGTTAGTTAAAATAAATACTTTTTTACTAGTAAAAATGAGCATTGCTATGCCTGTCTACTTACTTCGCTAATTAACGATTAACCCGTAGTCAGTATCTAAAATTGCAATCACTTCTTGGCGTGGATCATTGGGTATAACGATCTCTTTACCGATAATTTTGCTAGCGATACCCACATAAGTGTCAGACACTTCAAGCATTACTGACTCAGGTAAAATATAATCTTTTGCTAGCTGCTCACGCTCAGCCATACGGTCTTTATTTAATAACACATCACTCTCTGGTACGTTATTAATTAACAGCTGACGGAAGCCTTCCTTTGAGTTTTCAACAATTTTGCCATTCTTATAAGATACTTCATCCCAAATACGCGATGAATCTGGTGTCCCTACTTCATCAATATAAATAAGTTGCTGCACACCATTTAAATCTTCTACGTAACCAAATTCAAATTTAGTATCGACGAAAATTTGCCCTAGCTTAGCTAACTCATTACTAATTAGCTCGAATCCTTCTACCAATAATTTTTCGTATTTGGCGACATCGTCAGCCGATTTAAAATTGAAAACATCTAAGTTGTTCGTAATATTTTCACGAGTGATGTTTACATCATCAACGGCAGGAATATCAGCAACCCCTTCTATAATACCTTTAGTAGAAGGGGTTATAAGTACTTGCTCAAGCTTTTGATTCGCTTTTAAGCCTTCTGGAAGTTGCAAACCACAAAAGTGTCTTTCGCCTTTGGCGTAGTCGCGCCACATACTGCCGGTAATATATTGACGAGCAATCGCTTCAACTTTAACTGTACTGGCTTTACGAACAATCCATACGTATGGGTGAGGAATATCAACAATATGATTACCCGCCAAACCGGCTTCATTAAACATGTTAAACCAATGAGCAGCCACTGAGTTTAATGCAATCCCTTTACCAGGAACGCCATTTAGGCCATTTTCACCTTGCCATATGCAATCAAAAGCAGAAATTCTGTCTGAAATAACCATAATAGCTAATTCAGTATCGGCAGGAACGTTATAGCCTTTTTCATTTATTAAGCGTTTGCTATCTGCATCAGTTAACCAATAAACTGAACGCACTTTGCCACTGTGTACTTTACCTTTAGTACGAATGGGTAAGTCATCGTTTACGTCTAAAACTTTATAGCTAGTCATGCTATCTCCGGGGTTTGCCATGCTCAAAGAGCAAAGTATGGAATTGGGGTTAGGCGCTCTATAATAATCTAGGCAACCACAAAGCTCAATCTTAGGCTAAAAACAAATCATCTCAGAATATTTATCTAGCTGACGCATTGGGGTAAACTTGCATGATTACTTGCCCTAAGGAGCTAGCTTGAACTATTTAACTGCCACTAAGAATAAGAAATATCTAATGTATATTTCCCAAAATTATTCCTATGCTATTTTAAGGCCATTGCAAGCAGAAATATTAGCTCAAGGAGGGGAAGTTAAATGGTTCTTAGAGGGTGATAATGTTAACCCTGACTTTTTGAAAAGTGATGAAAAAACACTAAATTCTATTCATGAGATAAACCAATGGGCGCCTGACGCAACCTTTGCACCAGCGAACTCTATCCCTACATTTTTCCCAGGAAAGAAAGTAGCTGTTTTTCACGGCTTTGATGCAGGAAAACTAAATAAAAAAGGCCAAAACGATCACTTTAAAGTTCGGGGATGTTTTGATTTATATTGTACACAAGGCCCAAATACGACGGCTCCGTTTACGGCGTTACAAAAAAAACTGGGCTATTTTAAGGTAGTAGAAACAGGTTGGCCTCCCCTAGATCAATTCTTTAACGGTAACTCAAAGCCTAGCCATATTGATGAAACAGACTCTCGCCCAACGGTATTGATCTGCTCTACATTTTCAAAACGCTTATCTCTTGTACCTAAACTTTATGATCAAATAAAACACTTTAGTGAAAGCGGTAAATGGCGACTATTAGTTCAGTTTCATCCGAAAATGCCGCAAGAGTGGGTTAATAAATATCAAGCGTTAAGTAATGATAATCTAACCTTTGTTGAAACAGACAATGTTATTCCTTTATTACAATCTGCTGATGTAATGCTGTGCGATACTTCATCCATACTACTGATGTTTTTAGTACAACGAAAACCGGTTGTAACGTTTTGTAATAAAGCACCTGAAAAACACTTACTTGATATTACAGATAAAAATAACGTTGAAGCCGCAATAGACTATGCACTAACTTACCCAAAAGAACTGGTGGATAATATTGAAGCTTTTTGCCAAGAATTACACCCATACACAGATGGCAAGTCAAGCCAACGAGTACTTTGCGCAACCAATGAACTGTTGCATAGTGATGAAAAGCTCAAAGCTAAACCACTTAATCTTATTAGACAATTTAAAATGCGCAAAAGACTTAACTATTGGAGTTGGTAAGACGTTATGATCAACCTTGAGAATGTATCTTTTAAATGGCATAAAAAAGCAGCCAGCCCCACTCTCACTATTGAGCAACTCGCCATTGATGAAGGTGAACATGTTTTTTTACATGGGCCAAGCGGCAGTGGTAAATCTACCTTACTGGCACTACTGGCAGGCATTAATGTAACGACTAGCGGCCAACTTTGTGTTTTGAACCAAAATCTAAGTGCGCTTACCAATGCACAGCGCGATGCATTTAGAGCGGATCATATTGGCTATATTTTCCAAAACTTTAATTTACTACCTTATTTAACCCCATTAGAAAATGTATGTTTAGGGTGCCAATTTTCGAAAAAGCGTCAGCAACACGTGCTCAACCAAATTGAGAGTTTAACCAAAGAAGCTGCCCGACTTCTCAACGCACTAGGGTTAGAGCCGCACTTTCATAATCAAAATGTTGCCACTTTAAGTATTGGGCAACAACAGCGAGTTGCCGCAGCACGCGCATTTATAGGCAGTCCTGAACTTATCATTGCCGATGAGCCTACTTCAGCACTTGATACGCAAAATCGTGAAAGCTTTATTAAGTTGTTATTTGAACAAGCAAAAAAAAGTAACAGTACGCTTGTTTTTGTCAGTCACGATGAAACATTAAAGCCACTCTTTAGCCGCACAATCGACTTAGTAAATTTACAAGGTGATGTATGATTTTATTTAAACTTGCCTATAAAAGTTTGCTAAATAGACGTGCCAGTGTATTACTGACATTGCTCACCATTGCGATTAGCGTCATGTTATTACTCAGTATTGAGCGCGTTCGCGTAGATGCTAAAAGTAGTTTTAGTAATACCATTTCGGGTACCGATTTAATTGTTGGCGCACGTACTGGCGATATTCAATTACTACTCTCCTCGGTGTTTAGAATTGGCCACACCAATAATGGTGTGAGTTGGCAAAGCTACCAATACATTACAAAACAACGCGGGGTTAAGTGGAGCATTCCTATCAGCCTTGGAGATAGCCATAAGGGCCAAGCAGTTTTAGGCACCACTCTTGATTATTTTAAGCACTATCGATTTGCTAAAAAACAGCCCTTAGCATTTACACAAGGACAGGCTTTTTCTAGCATCAATGAAGTTGTTATAGGGAGTGAGGTTGCAAGTAAACTGGCCTATAAAATTGGTGATGAAATTGTAATTTCTCATGGTATGGGCAATACTAGCTTTCATCATCATGACGATAACCCCTTCAAAGTTGTTGGTATTTTAAAGCCTACTGGCACCCCTGTTGATAAAACATTGCATGTGCCGCTGGCGGCAATTGAATTGATTCATGGTGGCGGCCATCATGATCATGATCATGACGATCATCATGACCACTCGAGTTACGCACTAGTTGGCCATCCAAAACAAATTACCGCCTTTTTAATGGGCTTCGACTCACCGCTTTATACGCTACAAATTAGGCGTAACATAAACCAATTTAAGCCAGAGCCTTTATTAGCGATTATGCCAACAGTCACACTAAAAGAGCTTTGGGAAATGCTGGCAATAATAGAAAAGATCCTATTGCTATTTTCATTTGTGGTGGTCATTATTAGCTTGCTCGGCATGTTAACCACACTGCTGGCTAACCTTAATCAACGCCGCAGAGAACTGGCAATATTACGTTCTGTGGGCGCCCGCCCTTGGCAATTATTTTCACTGATCAGTATAGAATCACTGCTCACTACCTTTTTAGGTTGCTTAGTAGGCTGCACTCTATTTTATGCGCTTATGGGCACAACCGCGGGTTACTTACAAAGCCAAGCAGGAGTGAGCATTAATATCAGTATGCTCTCTGACTATGAACTCACTTTGATTGGCGTTATTATGGCTGCGGGATTCATTATTGGCTTGATCCCTGCTACACGCGCTTACTTTTATTCTCTTAGTGATGGTATGAGTATAAAAATATAAACTTTAGGATGATCATGACGTTGTTTAAAGTAACTACACACTCTTTAATGCTATTAAGTGCAGTGCTAATTAGCTTTGCTAGCATTGCAAATCCCCCGAAGGAAATTTTTTGGGAAGACTTGATCCCACAAGGGCATGTGCAAATAGATACCCAAGCACAAGCTAATCACGAAGGCAGTGAGCAAAACTGGGTGCAACCTGATTTGGACGCGCCGGTTGTTAAAGCACTTGATGGGCAGTCTGTTAGCTTACCTGGGTTTGTTGTGCCACTTGAAGGTGACAGCGAACTTATTACCGAGTTTTTATTAGTCCCTTACTTTGGTGCCTGTATTCATGTGCCACCCCCACCGCCAAACCAGCTGGTTCATGTAACTATTAAAGGCGGTGTGCCTATCGATAGCTTATATGATGCGATTGTTGTAACGGGCGTTATTAAAACGCAAACTTGGTCTGGCGAAATAGCCCAAGTGGGTTATCAAATGCAAGCTGTCGGTGTTGCTCCCTTTGAGCTTTAATTCTTAAAATAAAACCCACTTTTAAAGTGGGTTTTATTTTGTTCTATCAACCACCCGTCCTTATATCTCGCTCAAGTTCAGACTGAGTTTTCACTGGATGACAAGTCGACTTCACCGTACTCTTATTGCTTTCATCTTCGTCAGAGCTAAAAATTGTGTAGCTATAGTCTGTTTCAACTTCACCACCTAAGCACTCATGCTCCGCAAATACTTCATTTCCATAACCGTCTGGCATTTCTTTTGACGCACACCCACTGAGGATCAGAAATGTTATTAAAATTGATATTACTTTCATATTAATCACCGTAAAAGGATATGTTATAAATTATAGTTCATACTCAAAATGCCATGAAGGAAACTTGTTGAGTAATGGTAAAAGTGCTTTTTCTTTTCTTAAATCACGACGCTCTCTCTCTAACTGTTCTCTTTCTCGGCGTAACTCTTTACTTTGGCTACTTGACGGTTTATCACTCGCTAATTCATTACTAATAGATTGCAACCGCCAATTAATATTATTAAGTCGATCATCTATCTCAGCTTTCCTTGCTTCAAACTGATAACGCTCATTACCCTCTTGCCATGCTTTTCTAAACTGTGTGTCATTACAAACCCCGTTATACGCATCCCCTCGTAAGCCCAGGGTAAAGCCATTTTCAGGCTCACAAAAGGCTGCGAGCCCCTGCTTGTAACCAACCTTATAATCATCTAATTTTGCAGTGATACCAAACTCACTACAAGCGGATATAATTTCTCTGCCATGTTCAAATGTATACCCTTGCTCGCCATGACTAAAGCCTAGGTTTGTCCAATTGGCCTGTATACATTCATCCTGAGACAAAGAAGAGCATCCTGATAGAGATAGTACAAATAAAATGAATATACATCGGCTAAACATGCTATTTCCTAAAGTGTTATAGACTATTCAAGTACCTATTTTAAGAGATATTCGTTTAAAGTGAATAATAAAAATGTAACAAGCTATTCTAATTCCGTTGAAGTTTAAAATTTACGACAACAACTTAACTCCTTCACCTCTAAAAATCACATGAGGCATACTTATGGTATTAAAAAGCTGCCTCATAGATGTTTCCTTTATCTAGCCGTCTGAGCCGGATTAGTGGGCACATTATTTTGCTTCATTATCCAACGGGCTATGTTATCTTTTCGCATGAACTTAACACCAGTATGCTGTTTTGCATACTGGATAAAATCATCAAGCGCTTTTACTCGTGCAGGCGTTCCTGCAATACGGTCATGAGCACTAATCGACATCATTCGTCTTCTGTGTTTTCCTTCAGCGTATAACACGTCAAACTCATCTTTTAACTCTTGTAAGTAGGCTTGGGCCGTCATTGCAGTGCTTCCTGAATAGCGCACAATGTCGTTATTACGAAAAGTATAAGGTACAACCACAAAAGGCTTATTATTTACTGGTGTAAAAGAAGGCTCATCACGCGATAGATCATCAATATGATAAATAAACCCCAGCTCTTGCAAAAGCGTAAGTGTATTTTTTGAGTGTCTCATCCAAAATGCATTAAAGCCAACCGGCCGCATGCCTGTCACTTTTTCGATAATATCTGCACTTTTAATATATGAAGCGCGCTCTTGTTCAACACTCATCGAATATTGTGGTGTCCATGTTTGGCCGTGACCCGATGCTTCATGCCCTCGCGAAACCACTTCTTTAGCAAGTGCTGGATTTAATTCCACAGCCCTGCCCACCATATGAGAGGTAACTTTAATATTATGTTTATCCCATAGATCAAGTAATCGCGGGATCCCTTCATTCATCCCATACTGATACCAAGTAGGCGAAATAGTATCGTGATAACCCTGCTCTATTTGAGGAAACGGCCCTGCATCAGAGCTATCTTGTGCTGTTGCTTCAAATTGCATTGAAATAGAAATCACTAATAGTGCATCATCAGGCCAATAACCTGATTTCTCAGGTAGTGGGGCTGCATTTAATAGCTTACTGCTGCACAGTGCCATTAAAAGAATGAGTAAAGGTAAAGCCTTCATTTTTATCTCCTAAGCTAATTAACGCGGTCCTGCCGTTACTGTGATCTCGGCTGTTTGCAAAGAGTGTTGGTGTAAGAAAAACCCTGTAAGTGCACTTGTTGCCCCTTGTGGAACAGCTAATTTTTCTACATCCAATGCATACACTTTATAGGTGTAGCTATGCTTGCGTCCTTCTGGTGGACATGGCCCAAGGTATCCGGGCTTCCCCATATCCGTATTACCTTCAATGGCTCCTTTGGGCAAAGTCGTTGAAGATAGTGAGTTACTAGTAAGAGGAATATCATGTACTACCCAGTGCCAAAAACCACTGCCAGTTGGTGCGTCATTGTCATACACTGTCACGGCAAAGCTTTTGGCTTTCTTAGGCGCATTTTGCCATTTAAGTTGTGGCCTAACATTACTCCCCTGACAACCAAAGCTATTCCAGTATTGCTCACTCTTTATTGCCTGCCCTGGCTGTAAATCAGGGCTCGATAAACTAAATTCAGCCGCAAAACTGGCACTACTAAACAGCCCGCTGATCAGTAAAGTAACTACTGAGTTTGAAAAATTAACCATTTTTAGCCCTTATATTTTCAGTTAAAAAGTTACTTTTGATATGCTGGGTAATCGGTATAACCTTTGGCTGTACCGCCAAACAATGTACTCCCATCGGTAATCGTGTTTAGTGGCAGTTGCTCTTGAATACGATACGGTAAGTCTGGGTTGGCAATAAAACGACGACCGAATGCAATGTAATCGGCAAGACCTTGTTCAATAAGCTGCACACCTGAATGCTCGGTATAATTACCGGCAACAATAATCGCGCCACTAAAATACTGACGAAGTGCGACTCTAAACTCTGGTGTTACGGTAGGTGCATCGTCCCAGTCCGCTTCGGCAAGATGAATATACGCAATACCAATTTGCTCAAATTGCTTTGCTGCCAATAAAATAGTGTCAATTGCTTCACTATCACCCATACCACGCTGAGTGATAAAAGGCGCTAATCTAATACCCACTTTATGAGCTCCAATGGCATTACTAATTGCGCCAATAATTTCACAGGCAAAACGAATACGGTTTTCTTGGCTACCGCCATATTCATCTGTGCGTTTATTCGCTGAACGTCTTAAAAACTGATCAATTAAATACCCGTTACCTCCATGTATTTCAACGCCATCGAAACCAGCCTCAATCGCGTTAATTGCCGCTTGCTTATAATCATTTACTATTTCTTTAATTTCTTTAACACTTAGTGCTCGTGGGGTTGGGCAGTCAAGCATCCGTCCTTCTCCATCATCGCCTACCACCCAAACTTGTGCATCTGGGGCAAGTGCAGATGGGGCAACTGGCGTTCCATCATGATGAAATGAAGAGTGCGACATTCGACCAACGTGCCAAAGTTGTAAAAATATTTTACCACCTTCTTTATGCACAGCTTGTGTTACTTGCTTCCAACCTTCGATTTGTTCTTGCGTGTAAATACCTGGCGTAAATGAGTAACCTTTGCCCTGAGCAGAAATTTGTGTTGCTTCAGAAATAATCAGCCCTGCAGTAGCACGCTGCGCATAATAAGTGGCCATCAGTTCAGTGGGAATATCACCCGGTTGCGCAGTTCGCGAACGGGTCATAGGTGCCATCACAATTCTATTTTGAGTGACCATGCCACCGAGGGTTTTAACTTCAAATAAGGATTCTATAGACATAACTAACTCTCTTATAAATAATGTTTATCTGGATTTAAATTAAATTTCATCACTACTAAATAGCATTTCGACCTTTATCTCTTCTGGTCCCGGTATAAAGACTTGCTGCTCTAATAGCTCTGGCACGGTTCGCTCAAAGTAGCTTATACCTGTTTGCGCTAAGCGACTTTTCAATCCTTGATAACCTATGCTACGAATCGCAATGTGATCTACCACTCCTCGGCCTTGGGTTTTGCTGTTTAATGCTGATAAGTAACCCAGTTGCGCTTTATTACCCGTGGCATTAACCAAATGAATCAAAGCAACATTATCACTGCCGTATAACCATGCCCCCTCGAAAGGGAAAGGCGGACGATACCCTTCAACTAGCCCAACTGAATTTATAAAGAACTGTCGCATCGCCTGGTAATCACAACTAGAAATTAATACATGATCTAAACGCATAAACTTTCTCTGTTGATAATGAGTACAACCAGTTTAACTATTTACTTAAATTTGATAATTGAGTTAATATCAAAAACACTATTCATTAATACTGAATTATAAAGAGTGAGGAACGATGGCTAAGATTGATGATATGCAGCTTTTTGTTCATGTGGTGCGCTCTGGCGGGCTTGCTGCAGCTGGGCGAAAAATTGGTTTATCGCCTGCGAGTATGACGGCACGTATCAACCAGCTTGAAAATCACTATCAAACCCGACTCTTAATACGTAATACTCGAAGTATTAAATTAACCGAGGCTGGAGAGCACTTTTTTCAAGGCTGTTTAAGAGTGATTGCTGAAATTGATGCCGCAGAGCAAAGTATTCAGCTTAGTAAAAACACTCTTTCGGGTAGTCTCAAAGTAACCGCACCCTCTGACTTTGGTAAACAGTTTGTTGCCCCTGCAATAGCTAAATTTGTAGCACTGAATCCACAAGTAAAACCACACCTACATTTAACCGATGGCTTAGTTAATCTAGTTGAAGAAGGCATTGATATTGCTATTCGCTTTGGAAACTTACCCGATAGTAATTTGATTAGCCGAATGATCAAAGCCAATAAACGTGTGTTATGTGCTTCAGCTGAATATTTAAAAATACATGGCCAACCTTTACAACCAAGCGATTTATTAAATCATCGCTGCTTAGTAATGGAGAGACTTGGTCAATCGATGCATGATTGGCATTTTAAAGACGAGGTAATTCGCGTACCTGTAGCTATGAGTAGCAGTGATGGTGCAGTGATCAGACAGTGGGCAATTAACGGTGCAGGTATTGCTCTAAAATCAATGGTAGATATTAATGATGATCTGACTAAGGGTAATTTAGTGACGCTACTTGATGACTATATTCTCGGTTTTAGTAATAAAGATAAACAGCAAGTTGGCTTACAGTTTCTTTACCCATCAAGGCAATTTCAGCCACGACAAGTTGCCGCATTTATGGATTTTTTTCAGCAGCAAATTTAACAATAAACAGCCAACAAAATAAAACCTTGAGAGTTTGCACTTCCAAGGTTTTATTTATAACGTTTGGCAGTTATAAAAATTAAGCCGTGCCACCTACTGTTAGGTTATCTATTTTCAGGCTTGGCTGGCCAACGCCTACTGGTACACTTTGACCGTCTTTACCACAAACACCGACGCCTTTATCAAGCGCTAAATCATTACCTACCATAGAGATTTGTTGCATAACCTCAGGGCCATTACCAATTAATGTTGCCCCTTTAATTGGCTGAGTAATTTTACCATTTTCAATTAAGTAAGCTTCTGAGGCACTAAACACAAACTTACCTGAGGTGATATCCACTTGGCCGCCACCAAAATTAGGGGCAAACACGCCTTTTTTAACCGTGCTGATAATATCAGCTTGGCTGTGCTCTCCACCTAACATGTAAGTGTTGGTCATACGTGGCATTGGTAAATGCGCGTATGACTCACGACGTGCGTTACCTGTTGGGTTTACCCCCATCAAACGCGCGTTCATTTTATCTTGCATATAGCCTTTTAAAATACCGTTTTCGATAAGTACGTTATAGGCTGCAGGCGTACCTTCGTCATCCACATTAAGTGAACCACGACGATCAGCCATAGTACCATCATCAACCACAGTACATAGCTCTGAAGCAACTTTTTGCCCTACTTTACCGCTAAACGCAGACGCGCCTTTACGGTTAAAGTCACCCTCGAGGCCATGGCCTACCGCTTCGTGTAACAACACACCTGGCCAGCCATTACCTAATACCACTTCCATAGTACCTGCAGGGGCATCAATAGCTTCTAAGTTTACTTTAGCTTGACGAACGGCTTCTTCTGCAAAACCCATCCAACGCGGCTTACCGTCAACAAGCTCTTTAAAGTAACCATAATCTAGGCGGGCACCGCCACCAGCACCGCCACGTTCACGGCGACCATTCTTCTCTAGCAATACAGAGCAGTTTAAACGGATCAGTGGGCGAATATCGGTAGCAAAGGTGCCATCGCTGGCTGCAATTAATACCTCTTCGTATACCGCAGACATTGAGCTAATAACTTGCTCAGCATCTGGGGCTAATTCGCGAATATAGTTTTCAAGCTCACGTAACAAATTAACCTTATCGGTATCGCTCATGCTAGAAATTGGTTGATGTGGCGCGTACTGCTCTTTAGCAGCCACGTCACTAAATACTTTAACCGCTTTATCTTCACCGGCATCGGCAATACTACGTGCAGCAGTTGCGGCCTTATTTAGCGCTTCTAAATTAATTGCGTCTGAATACGAAAAACCGGTTTTTTCACCACTAACAGCCCGTACGCCAACACCACGTTCAACGTTATAAGACCCTTCTTTAACAAGGCCGTCTTCTAATACCCAAGACTCATGATGACTCGATTGAAAATAAAGGTCGGCATAATCAACTTTGTGCTGGTGAATATAAGCTAATGTTTTTTCGAGTTCTTCTCGATTTAGCTGGCTGTCGTGTAATAAATGCTGTTCAACCGAATTCATAATAATGGCTCTCTAAATCGTTGGTGAGATTGCAGCGGCATATCTCGTCTAATTTTGTGTAACTGGTTCAAATCTACGGTACAACTAATAAAACCAAGCCCTGTTGGTTTTTCACTTAATGTTTCACCCCAGGGCGATAACATCAGGCTGTGACCATAAGTTTGTCTACCGTTTTCATGTGTTCCATATTGCGCTGCAGCAATAACATAGCACTGTGTTTCTATTGCTCGTGCTGCAAGTAGCGGCTGCCAATGCGCTTTACCTGTTGGAACAGTAAACGCACTGGGTACTAATATAATTTCTGCGCCTTTACGAGCTAAGGCATTAAATAAACCAGCAAAGCGCAAATCATAACATACTGTTAAACCAATTTTACCAAAGGGAGAATCAACAACCACAATCTCATCGCCCGCTTGAGTAAAGTCGGACTCTCGGTAGCTGCCGGTCTGGTCATCTACCTCAACATCAAATAAATGTATTTTGTTATAGCTTGCAACAATATCGCCTTGGTTATTAAACAAGTGTGAGGCAGCGTAATACTTATGTTGGTCATAGGGCTCTGGCATGGTGCCAGCATTTAACCAAATATTGTGTTTACGACACAATTCACTAATTTGCTGTTTATATTGCTCAATACGCTGTGACACTAACAACGTATCACCAGCGTGTTTACTAAACACTAAAAACGCTTCTGGTAAACATACTAACAAAGGCCGCGTGCTTGGTAATTCAGCTAACGCTTGCTTTAAAGCTGCAATGTTATCATCAGGGTTAAAGCCTGAGCACATTTGCAATGCGATAATCGCAGGAGATGAGTTTATGCGTTGTTTATTCATTGCGCGGCGCTAACCTCAGCATCTTTGAGTTTTAACTCTGAGGATGCTCGCGGCTGATTTTGTGCTGCTTGTGGCAAGGTCACCTCTCGGCTCTTACGATCTAACTCTTGTACCTGAGGATCGTTCATTTTACCCGTCACTTTAAAGTTGATCTCTGAGATCACTCGCGCAGAATGAATTACTTTATCAATTGCTAAAGCTGCAAGCCCCGTTACTGGGTTAACCATCCAAGCCACAATTACTGGAATACTCGACGTTACTTGCGGTGCTACTGCTAAGTCGTAGTCAATTTCGAGAGTATTTAAATTTGCATACCCTTTAATCGAGAGATCGGCAGGCACCCCATCCATTTTAGTATCTTGGGTATAGGCAATGCCCTTATCTATCTGCATCGTACCTTTCATGCTGTTATAGAAAAAACCTTTAGAAAATACATCTCTAAAATCAAGTTTTAGCTTACGCACTAATGAATCAAGGCTCAGTAATGAAAATACCCGTGCGCCTCCATCACTCACCTCAGTTAAATGGCCTTCGCCTAAATCCCAACTAATTTCACCGTCTAAACTAGCAATGTCTAAGTTATAAGGTGCCGCTTGCCAATTTAGTTGATAATTTAGATTGGCGTTTGAGTCTTTAATAGTAGTGGTGATATCAAATTCATTAAATAAAGCGCCAATATCATCACTTTTAAGTTCGCCGCTCATTGCTGTTAGGCCATTTTGCCACTGCCCTTTAGTACGTAATATATGATCGCCCTTATCAACTACTAGCTCAGAAATAAGCAGTTTTTTACCATCACCTAACAATGAGGCGCTGACTTTATCTAGCTGATAATGGCTGACCTTACAATCGGCACATTCAAACTCAATAGCAGGCAAACTTGTAAGCCATGCAAGTTGTTCAGGAGATGATTTTTCGCTTGGTTGCTCTGTTTCGGCCTCTAAAAAATTAAGCCTTAAATAGTCACTGTTTATTCGAATCGGCTGACTTGATTGCTCGCTGGGAATGAACACTTCTGCTCGTAATTCTTTAGCATTGAGCTTTAATTGCAAGTTATTATTTAAGGGCGATAAACGCATATCAAAATCATTAAACTGCATGCCACTCACATTAAAAGAGTTAATATTCGCAACAACCTCATACAAAGGCGGCATAATACCTGGCGATGCACTCTCTGGCTGCGCTTTAGCTGCATTAATAATTTGATCAATTAAATCAATCCAAGGTAATAACTCACTTTGCGCTAAGTTAATACTTACCGCTAAATCTTGCGCGTTAAGCCCTAAATCTTTGTTACCGATTATAAAGTGGGCGTTGTTAAACTGTGATTTAGCATTGTCTAGAATGGCATTAAAATACACTAGCTGATCAACGTTTGCGGTGATCAAGTTAGATATATCATCACCCTGAATAACTGCACTCAGTGGCCAAGCTTGCTCACTGCTTTTTGTATATGCTCCAGGCAAAGAACTATTTAAGCCAATAAGGGGCGATTCAACTTGGGCACGGTAGTTAAACCCTTGCTCGGTAAAGTTAAGATCCAAAGCAATATCAACATCACTTTGCCCGCTTAAGTAACCATCTAAAATGCCTTGACCACGGTTTATGAGTGTTTGTGCATCAAGCTGAGCACTTATATTTATATTAGCGCGATAATCCTCTGCGTTGGCGTCACTATTGTAGTTAATAGTTAATGGCATACCCAGCCATGTAGCCGTTGCATTAGTGAGATTTATTTGTTGGTTATTAAAGCTAAGTTCGCCCTTTAAATGCTCAAGAGAAATACCAGGTGCAGAAATGTAGAGAGGTGAGTCGAGTAAATTAACCTTTCCACTGACACTGGCTCCCCCCTCAAATTGTGAACCTATTAGTAATTCAATATTTGCACTTGCAAGCCCCTGCCCTTGCACAACATTAAAAATATCAGCCAATGGATTTGCTAAAGGCGTAGCGGCAAAAAAATCGTGCATTTTTTCAAGCTCTGCTTGCTTATTAATACTAACTACCAACGGCGCATCGCCCATTAAGTCATCAATACTTACATGTACACTACTGCCAACGTCAAGGTTTACCAGTTGACCTTGCTGACTATATATATCCATTCGCTCATTAGCAAAATGCAGTTTTACATTGGCATTAGTAACTGCTGGCCAATCGGGATCGAATTGGTAGGTGGCATTATCTATTTGTGCTATTACATCAAACTGCCCTGAACCATCTTCAAATGGAAAGCCTGATAGTGGGCCAGAAAATAACACCTGAGTATTTGATACTTCGCCTGCTTTTATTGCGCCATTTAAATAACTAACTAAGTCAGGACTCATTAACGTTAAAGGAAAATAGTGACCAGCAATACTGGCATCTGGTGCAAACGCTTCAGCATATAAATCTAAGCGTGGCGTATCACCCAAACTCAGCTGCATTTGTGCGCTTAAAGTCACCTCATTGTTATCAAGCCAAAGGTTATCACTGCTGATGTACCAATCGCCTGAGCGCTTAGCTAAATCTAGCTCAATATTTAATTGGTTATAATCAATATTATTACTAAAGCTAGCGCCTGTAATTAAATGGCTGTTCTCACCAAAAATCGCAATGCGACCATACTGCTGATTAACCAGCCCATTAACTCTTAAAGATTGAGCGGCAGGTACGGCGTTTTTTTCTTGCCAGCTAATTTCGTCAGCATCAAACCATAGTTGCCACTGCTTTGTATCTGCAAACTCAAGGTACGCAGTCTTTATTTGTCCGCTAGGTTGGCGTGCTAAAAAAGGGGCTAAGTCGGTAAAATTAGTCAACTCAGCTAAATCACTCAATAGCGCTAAATCAAGTTGCTGTAGCCATATTTTATTTTGCTTACCCAATAAGGCTTCAAATTCAAGGCTTGGCCATGTGGTTTCACCCGTACTAAATGCTAAGCCCGTGCTTTTTAATCGCCAGCTATTTTGCTCAGGGTATAAATGAAATCCCCCTTCACTTAGGCTTACATTTTGTGTTTGTTCATTGAGCTGCCAATTTACCGCGCTCGGTAACCACTGAACTTTTACGTCACTCACTAGGCCTTGCTCTAATCTAAGCCAAGCTTGTAAGTTTAAATCGCTATGTAGATGCTGCTTTTGAGTATTAATGTATTGCGCTAACCAATTTGACACATCAACCTGATTAGCCTGCACATACAGATCACCCACCATTTGCTCTAAGGTTTCCCCCTTAAGCGCAATGCGCGCATCAAAATTCCCTACCGAAATACCCGGTAATGCTAGACTACCGCTACCAAGGTGTTGTTTATCTTGGTTTTGCCATACAATGTTTTCTAATAACAGTTTACGTTCTTTGTTATCTTCTAATACAAAGTTGATACTGGAGTTTTCTATTGCAAAATGACCTGTTTCACCTAAAAACAGCCCTTCTATTAATTCCTTTTGCTCAAATGACACATCGTCTTGGTTACCTACAAATAAATTCGCGACATTAACCTTGGTATGAAAACCATTGATGACAAAGTAATTCGACTTAAGTTGAAGGGACTTTAGGCTTTCCCAAAGGTTTAGCTCTAAACTGGTTTTCGCAATAGTTAAAGAAATAGGGGCGGTTTGGTTGTCTTTAAATGATAATTCTTCGAGCACTAAGGCAGGGCCATTACCTTGCCAACTTGCCGATATAGCACCTATCGATAGGCTAATATCAAACTTGCTATCAAGATAATTTTCTATCTCGCCTTTATAGTCATTTGCGTAGGGTAAGGTGTATTTTAAAATAGAAACAATGACGGCCAGTAGCACCAAAATTACAGCACTTATTTGCCATAATTTGCGCATACAAAAGAAACAGGCCGCTTTAAATTTCATTACATCATTACCACATCAAACTGCTCTTGGCTGTATAAGCTCTCTGTTTGGATATTAACTTGCTTGCCAATAAATAACTCTAACTCTGCAAGGTTATGATATTCGTCATTTAATAGCGCTTCACATACTGCAGGAGATGCATAAACTACAAACTTATCCGCATCGTAAGCCCGGTTCACACGTACTATCTCACGAAGGATTTCATAGCATACGGTCTCAACCGTTTTTTGAGAACCTCGCCCTGAACATGCAGGACATACATCACACAGTATGTGCTCTAAACTTTCGCGAGTTCGCTTGCGGGTCATTTCAACCAGCCCTAATGCTGACAAACCATTAATATTGGCTTTAGCACGATCTTTCGAAAGCGCAGATTCTAATGAGTGCATTACCCGGCGTTTGTGCTCATCGCTCACCATATCAATAAAGTCGATAATAATAATACCGCCCAAATTGCGCAGCCTTAGTTGACGAGCAATAGCTGAGGTTGCTTCAACATTAGTATTAAAAATAGTTTCTTCAAGGTTACGATGACCAACAAATGCACCGGTATTAACATCAACCGTGGTCATTGCTTCGGTTTGATCTATGATCAGGTATCCACCAGACTTTAAAGTCACCTTACGATGCAATGCCTTTTGAATTTCACTTTCTACATCAAATAAGTCAAAAATGGGTCGCTCGCCCGGGTAATACTCAAGTACTTGTGATAATAACGGCACAAATTCTTCAGTAAACAGCTTAAGCTCTTGATAGGTAAGCTTAGAGTCAACACGAATGCGCTCCATATCTTCGCCCACGTAATCACGTAATGTTCTAAAAGCCAGCGTAAGATCTTCATGCAGAATACTCGCTTTGCTGGTTTTACGGCGCTTAGAAACTATTTTATCCCACAGCTTTTTTAAAAATGCAGCATCGTGACGAAGCTCTACTTCACTTGCGCCTTCTGCGGCAGTTCTAACAATAAAGCTACCGTTTTCATCACCATATTCAGCAACAATTTTTTTAAGCCTAGCGCGTTCCTCTTCCGTTTCGATACGTTGACTCACACCAACATGCGTCGCATCTGGCATAAATACTAAATAGCGTGACGGTATAGTAATATCAGTGGTTAAGCGAGCACCTTTACTGCCCAATGGATCTTTAACCACTTGCACCATAATGTACTGACCTTGGCGAACAAGCTCACGAATATCTTGGACTTTTTTAATTGGCTCGTCGTCAACACCTTCAACAATAGAAGCACTATTGACGATATCTGAAGCGTGCAAAAAGGCGGCTTTCTCTAAGCCTATATCAACAAAAGCGGCTTGCATTCCAGGTAGCACGCGACTTATTTTACCTAAGTAAATATTGCCTACTATGCCTAAATTACCAATACGCTCTAGCTGAATTTCTTGTAATACACCGTTTTCGATTAGGGCAACGCGACTTTCACTTGGCGTGACATTGATCAGTAGTTCTGTACTCATGCTACCCTCTTAAGAATGTATGTAATAATTGTTCTGTCTCATATAAAGGTAAGCCTACAACGGCAAAATAGCTACCCGAAATATGCGTTACAAAGCGTCCACCTAACCCTTGGATACCATAACCACCGGCTTTATCTTGAGGCTCGCCCGTTTGCCAGTAAGCGTCTATTTCTTCATCATTGAGTATTTTAAAAGTAACATCAGTACTGACAACACAACTCATTACTTTTTCTGGTGTGGCAAAAGCGATAGCAGTTAACACTTGGTGAGTATTTCCTGACAAACGTTTTAAGGTGTGAGTAAAGTCGTCTTTATCTCGTGGCTTGCATAATGATTGATTATCCATCACTACCACGGTATCACTACCTAGAACAGGCCGATCGGTATATCCTTGTTCTACGCCCATTTGTGCCTTTAAACGCGCTAAACGTTCGACATAATCATATGGGAGTTCGTTAGCAAGCTGGCTTTCATCGGCATCAACACTAAATTGTGAAAACTCGATACCCAACTGGGTTAAAAGCTCTTTACGGCGGGGAGACGCGGAGGCTAAATATACTGCGCAAGTCATTATCTGATCCTAAAGTGTCTACGGTATTTTCTAAGTAATAAAAATACCCATATCCAACTCAACATACCTGTTAATACAGGCCATAAGTAATGTGGGCTAAAATAAACGCCAAGTAAAAAATGATTTAACCAAAACTGCATTAAATGATAAAGCGTTAAAAATAAGCCAATTAAAAGGCTTTGTTGCCACAATGAAAAATTGCGAATTTTTTGAAAGTTACTTGCCGTAACAAAAATACACACCGAGTAGGTTAATGAGTTTACACCTAAAGAAGAACCGGTCGCTAAATCAATCAGTAGTCCAACAACCCAAGCCGTGCCTATGTTTAAGCGATGCGGTAAAGCCAAAGACCAGTACATAAGTACCAACAGCACCCAGTCAGGGCGAAATGGTTCAAGTGAAAAGGGTAACGGCATCAAAGCCATTACCAATGCAAAGAAAATACTTAACGCAATTAATAGCATATGGCGATTAATCATCTCCCATCAACTCCTGCTGATTTAGCCATAACACGACTAATAATCGAATTCGGTCTAATTGAGCTATAGGTTCAGCAAATACTTGTGCAAAAGGTTGTCCTTCATCACGGGTTATTTCGGTGATCACCGCTACCGGATAGCCCTCAGGAAACGTACCACCAAGGCCAGAGGTAACCAGCACATCGCCAATACGTACATCTAAACTATGCGGCACATGCGACAGTTTCAGTACGTTAATTTTACCAATACCTTCAACCACTGTTCGCACGTCATTACGTAAAATACGTACAGGCGTAGCATGGGTGGTATCGGTAATTAATAATACTCTTGAAGTGGTTGAGCCCACTTTAGTCAGCTGCCCCACAAGTCCCATATCATCAATCACTGCTTGGCTTTCACTTAAACCATCGGTGGTTCCTCGATTTATCACCACTTGGTGGCTATAAGGATTTGAGTGAACAGAAAGTACTTGAGCAATAATTTTACGATTGGTGTGTTTTGAGGACGAGCCCATTAAGGCTCGTAATTTTTGATTTTCTTTTGCTAAGAATTCATATTGCTGAATTTGCTCGCTCTGCAATATTTGCTTTTTTTTCAGGGCTTCATTTTCAGTTTGTAACTGTTCGCGGGTGTGCAAGCTCTTAGCGCTAAAGCTAAATACTTCGTAAGGTAGATTGGCAACATAAATGAGCGGACTAACTAAGGTATTCAAACTGGTGCGAATATTCTCACCGCCCTTTGTGTATCTATCCCCAAGGATCAATACGATACTCAAAAGCACTGCGACAAAAAGTCGCAGTTGCAAAGAGATTGTTTTTTCAAACATTGATTTCATTAATCGTAACTAAAAACGTCACCACCGTGCACATCAATCATCTCAAGCGCTTTACCGCCACCACGAGCAACACATGTAAGTGGATCATCAGCAACAACTACTGGAATGCCAGTTTCTTCCATGAGTAGGCGATCTAAATCTTTTAGTAATGCGCCACCGCCAGTTAACACCATGCCATGTGCTGAAATATCAGATGCCAGCTCAGGTGGTGACTGTTCAAGTGCAACCATGACAGCGCTTACAATACCCATTAGCGGCTCTTGTAATGCTTCTAAAATTTCATGCGAGTTAAGTGTGAACGAACGAGGAACACCTTCTGCAAGGTTACGACCACGCACTTCTATTTCTACTGGATCGTCTGTTTTAAATGCAGAACCAATTTGGTGTTTAATATTCTCAGCCGTGGCTTCACCAATTAAGCTACCAAAGTTACGACGTACATAATTAATAATGGCTTCATCAAACTTGTCGCCACCAATACGAACAGATGACGAATAAACAACACCATTGAGTGAAATTATAGCCACTTCGGTTGTACCGCCACCAATATCAACAACCATAGAGCCCGTTGCTTCAGATACTGGTAAGCCTGCACCAATTGCAGCAGCCATAGGCTCTTCAATTAAGTAAACTTCACGAGCACCTGCCCCCATCGCTGATTCGCGAATGGCACGCTTTTCAACCTGTGTAGCGCCACAAGGCACACAAATAAGTACACGTGGGCTTGGTCGCATAAAGTTATTGTTGTGCACTTGCTTAATAAAGTGCTGTAGCATTTTTTCGGTCACATAAAAATCAGCAATCACGCCATCTTTCATCGGACGAATAGCTTTAATATTACCAGGCGTGCGCCCCAACATTTGCTTAGCTTCTGTACCTACAGATGCAACACTTTTAGGTCCACCAGCACGCTCTTGACGAATAGCAACAACTGAAGGTTCGTTTAATACAATCCCTTCTTCTTTTACATAAATTAGTGTGTTGGCTGTACCTAAATCGATCGATAGATCGTTTGAAAAAATACCACGGAGTTTTTTAAACATGAGGCTGGATGACCTTTGAAATTCGTTCTTATTTTAGTTGCGCTTACTTTAACATTCTCAATGTAATGAGCAATATAAAGCGCAGCCGTCTTTGTAATCATTAAAAAGAGGAAGCGTGTGCTTCCTCATTAAATATTATTGTTCGCTCATTAAGCGAAAGCCAATGTAATTAGCTCTAAAGTCTGGCGCTAGGATTAAACGCGTTGAGGCACGAGCGAGGCTAGGAGCAAAGTTCCATGCGCCGCCACGAACCACAGCATTTTTTTTATTCTCTGTGCTACTAGTCCATTCCCATACATTGCCCACTGTATCGTATAAGCCAAATGCATTTGCAGAAAAAGACCCTACCGGAGCGGTGCGTTTGTTTGACCATTCGCTACCACACCAACCACAGTTTGCTAAGTTTTTACCAATTTCGTTACCCCAAGGGTACTCAGTATCTGTACCTGCACGCGCAGCATATTCCCACTCAACCTCTGTTGGCAGACGATACACTTGTGCTGTTTTATCAGAAAACCATTCTGCGTAAGCCGTAGCATCATTTTTTGTCAAACACACAGCTGGAAAATCATTTGTTTGCTCAAACCCTGGAGCTCGCCAATTTAAGCTCGCTTCCCAAACGGGTTCTCCATTTAGATAATAAGCACAGCCTTTGCCTTTTTCAGCTTCAGTCTTGTATTGTGTCTCGTTTACAAACTTCTCAAATGCGCCAACAGTGACTTCTTTACTTTGCATGACAAAAGATTCACTAATCGTTTTTTCAACAACAGGACGCTCGTTTTCCAGTCCATTGCCGTTAATATCGCCCATTTTAAATGTGCCAACTGGGATTATTACGGCTGACGAATCCACTGTTGGTGGCTGCGTATCAACTTCCATTCCCTTAGGACAATCTGCTTGTATTATTTGCTCTCGCTTTTTAGTCGGTGCAGCAATCGACTCTGACTTTTTTTCTAACTTAGCAAAAAGCGTGCGTGTCTTTTTTAAGTCAATACGTGCTTTATAAGGGATGTAACCCTCTTTGCGTATTTCTAATTTATGCAAACCACGCGGTAATCTTGTTACTAAGCGAGTTGAACCTACACTAATGTCGTTAATAAAAACTTCATCACCATGTACGTTTGAACGCAAAGTTAACTGAATTAACTGATCTTTCTTTTGTTCAGCGACCACTTTAGGCTTTTTATTAACTATTTTAGCGACCGCTTTATTATCCGTATTATCGCTGAATGTTAACTGACTATCAGAAAAAGTAGTGCTATAAGCTGGCTGATAAGTATTTGTCAGCGGGGTACCATACTCTGAACAAAAACTGTTATTTACACTTAATAAGTGACATAAACGACTACTGTTTACATCTCCACGCATAGTAACGCTTAAATTGACGTTATAATCACCTTGGCCGCTAAATGCGCTCTTAATGACGTGACTACTTAAAATCTGTACTTGTGCCCCTGACATGTCTCGCTTAGGTTCAACCAGACGTTTTTCTGTAAGGTTTTCAAAAATTTGATCTAAAAAGCGATTAGTGGCTTTTTTCAGCCCCATCTGCTGGCCGCGTTGTTCACATGCAGCGAGTGTTTCAGTACGCTTACAATTAAGGGTATGATCGACCTCCAGTGTTCCCTCGCGGGTAAATTCATTGCGCAGTCGCTCTACACGCGCAGTAGTGTATTGCACTTTTAAACTTTCGATGGTGTTCTGAAGTGCATGTTTATCAGCGCGAATTTGCTCAATATCTTTTAGATGGGATGCAATTGCCGCCAATTGCATAGAAATATCATTTTTATTTTGTTCTTGATCAACAACGGCTTTTTGATAACGCGATTGTGCAGAAGTAATATCAAGCGACGGGTTATCAATTAAGCGTCGGTACATATCATTCATCGCATCTAACGCTTGATTTTTTTCTTTATCAAGTTGTGTTGAACGCGCTCTTAGCAGTTCAAGTTGGGTTTGAAGCTGATTTTCTTCTTGTAAATATTTATCGAGCATCGTTGTTGAACGAGTGTATTCTGTTTGTTTCGTATTAATCTCTGATTCAATTCTGTTTACAGTAGTTGTATCTTGTGCAAATACTGTGCTGGCAAAAAAGCTAGCAGAAATTAACAGAGATAAAGGAGCAATTCGCATATATTCCAGTCCCAAAAAAGCGGCAATTATTTGGTTATTATTATTTTTTATAATAAAACCTTATGCTATGTACTTGAAGCACAAAACACAAGCTTTGTTCATTTATTATCTCAGTTTACAACTATTATCCCGTTTCATGCCAGTAAATAACCGTTTCATTTGTACTAAATAGCTAATTTATTTAACAACATCGATATTTATCTGCCATTTACGCCCAAAAGATACCAATTTAACGGCGTATTCATATTTTTTAATTTGCTTAAGTAATAAAATTTAAGTCAAAATAACGCTATTAAACAGCACATTCACCATGTAACTAATAAAAAAGAGTGATAATGCCAATACCATTCAATATTAATGAACATAGTTATTTACAACCAATTAATAACAAATTGCTAGCAGAAAAAAACATTACGTTAAACATTAAGCGTGATGATTTATTGCACCCTGTTATTAGTGGTAATAAATGGCGAAAGCTCAAATACAATTTAGCTCGCATGCAACAACAAGGCAAAACAGAGTTACTGACCTTTGGTGGCGCTTTTTCGAATCATATTCACGCGTGTGCAGCCGCAGGAAAAGAATTTAACCTAGTAACTCACGCAATTGTGCGCGGACCTGAACTTGACCTCAATAATCCAACGTTAAAATTTGCAAAGCAATGTGGCATGCAATTACATGTAGTTAATCGATTAGAATACCGACAACGAAATGATAAAGCATACTTATCGGCATTACAGGCTCGATTTCCCAATGCGTATATTCTGCCTGAAGGAGGCACTAACGAGTTTGCTTTAGAGGGATGTAAAGAACTCGCCCAAAGTTTACCTGAGCACGACTACTTAATCTGTCCTACTGGCAGTGGTGGAACATTGGCGGGCTTAATAGAGGGCAGCTCAAATAAAAGCACCCTACTAGGTATTGCCGTTTTAAAGCAAGCCGACTACCTGAGAGACGAAATACGAGCCCTTAGCCCTAGAGCTAAATCACAAAGTAATTGGCAATTACTTACACAATTTCATGATGGCGGATATGGTCGTTTTACCTCTGAACTGTGGCAGTTTTGCCAATATATGTTGCAACAATATCAGTTACCACTTGAGCCTATTTACAGCGGTAAAATGATGTATGCACTTTGGCAGCTCATTAACAACGACTACTTTCCCTCTGGCAGCAAAATTATTGCCATTCATACAGGTGGGCTGCAAGGTTTAGACGGGCTAAAATATCGTGGACTTGTTTAATTAGCTAATGAAATGCAACTTGAGTGAAGTCGGGTAACAATCCAGAAAAATACCCCCCTTGTGCAGTACTAACACCTATCGCTTTTAAAAATTGCAGTTCCTGATACGTTTCTACACTTGAGGCCACCACCGGCAGACTCAATAATTTGCCAATATGCACAATTCCCCTGACAGATTTTTGCTGGAAATAATTATGATCTATTCCATGAACAAGTTCATAGGCCAAATTAAGCCCCACTATTTGCTTATTATGGGTGAAGTTAAATATACTTTTACTACTTCTAACCTCATCTATAACGATATTAAAGTTGAGCGCTGTTATGGCCGAAAAAGCAGTCTGTAACCGATCTTGGTTATTTAAGAAATCAGCTTCATTTATCAAAAACTGTAACGTATGAAGGCTTTTCAACTCATTCATATGTTTACTTAGCCAACCCCAAAACTCACTATTAAACCAACTTTTAGGATGCAATTTAATACTAATAACAGACGATGACTTTTCTATTAACAGCAGTTTTTTAACTTGCATAACAACTGCTTGGTCTAGTAATAGCGCCTCATCCTCATTGTAAAACTGACTTATATAATCTTGATTAAATAGTTGTTTATTTGTCTTATCGCTACTTTTAATTAAAACATGATGTTTAATAATAGTGCCACTATCCAACTCGTATACAGGTTGAAATAAAATCGCTAATTTTTGCTTTTCAATTCCCTGCTTGACCAAGTTTTCATCAGCCACCTTAAGGTGACTGCAATTGAGTGCCAATTGATGATAATGCTTCACTCTACTTTGCATTGATAGTGTGAGTGACGATCTGGCAAGCTGATACACCATCACCTGATCAGCATTCGAGTAGTAAGTACACACACCTAACTTTATACTCTCGTCAGCCACTCTAGGGGCTAAAATATAGGCTGCGTTAAGCATGCATTGATGTAAATGTTTAGCACAATTTGCTTTCTCAATCGCACTAACCCCTTTGAGAGTAAAAGCAAAATTACCTGCTGTTAATAACTTAACGGATATTACAGCCGTATTGGTAAAATCTTTTGCTAGTAATACTTTAAGAGTCGCTTGCAAGTCCGTATTTATATCAAAATGACATTCGCATTGAATGAGTGCAAATATATTATAGCCAATTGTTTTCTGCTCCTTGGCTGCTGTCTTTAATATCGATAGTGAAGGCATTGTTTTAGGCGTATAACACACTTTTTTATAGCCATCGCTTTGGTTACGCTTTAATACCATTGAGTTATTTACTCTCGTTTTGAGTAATATAGCGCGTCTAACAGCAAAAATTATGACCAAAATAAACACATTCATTATTATAAATAGGTCACTGTAGGCATACCAAAGAGGCCATGAATATAACAAAACCCCTTTTGAATTAGAGCTGAAGTATTGCTTTTGCTGCTTAACATAAACAGAAACTTTATCTGGAGCTAGGGTAAAAGGTGTATTTGCTAAAAGTTGTTGCTTATTAACTAGTGGCTGCTGTAATTGCTTAGCGAGCTCTATACCTGTTTGCTTATTTTGATATTGTAAAACTAAATTTAAACCACTATTAAAAATAATAAATAGCATAAAACACAGAGCGTAAAATAAGGCACTAGCGTAATTGGTAAACTGAGACTGACTGGCTTTCATAACTTACCCGCTCATTAAATAAGTTATTAAAGTGTTGTCTACTATTTGCAATTGCACAAGCCAATCATAAAAGTTTAGTAGCTGTTTTATTATTAATACTTAATGTTTATAAACATTATATTTAGTTATAAGTAATAGCTGCACCTTATTGGCACAGGTGGGAGGTTTGTTACAAATTAAACAGATTGACGTTGCTATGCTTTGTAAACCTTAAAACAATGTATAAATTTCTAATGAGAGTTATTCACTCATATAAAGATAAGCAAAAGGTATGGTAACTAGCCTCAATAAAAAAGCCCTGATTACTCAGGGCTTTTTTTTAAAACTTTTTAAACTAAAAAGTTGGAAGTTAGAACGGAATATCGTCATCAAAGTCGATTGTTGGTTCCATAGGGTTTGATGCGCCACCTTGCGGTGCATTTTGCGGCTTAGGAGCAAACCCGCCTTGCTGTTGTGGTGCATTATTTTGCTGAGGTGCAAAGCCACCTTGTTGCTGTGGTTGGTACTGGTTATTTTGTTGTGGAGCCGGCTGCTGGGCAGGTGCAGATTGTTGCTGTGGAGCATAATTGCCTTGCTGACTATTCTGGCCTTGGTTATTTTGACCATAGCTACCGCTTTGCTGTCCGCCTTGGTTACCTTGATAACCGCCACTTTGTTGACCACCTTGGTTACCTTGATAGCCACCGCTTTGTTGGTCGCCACCGCGTGCACCTAACATTTGCATTTGACCTGTAAAACCATCAACAACAATTTCTGTGGTGTATTTTTCTTGGCCCTGTTGGTCAGTCCATTTACGAGTTTGAAGCTTACCTTCTACGTAAATTTGTGAACCCTTGCGGCAGTATTCGCCTACAATTTCAGCTAATTTGCCAAAAAATACCACACGGTGCCACTCAGTTTTATCAACCATTTGGCCAGTGTTTTTATCTTTATAGCTGTCTGAAGTTGCTAAGGTAATATTTGCTACACCATTACCATTAGGCATGTAACGAACTTCAGGATCTTGCCCTAAATTACCAACCAAAATTACTTTGTTCACACCGCGTGCCATGGAACCATCTCCTATAAACGTTAGATTAAACCAGCCACTCTTCGGGCTTGGTCTAGGTCAAATTCTTTATCATTAATCTTTAAGTAGCTTCGACTTTCATCGCGAACTACGGTTGCTTCTATTACGCCGGGTAAAGCAACTAACTGAGAAGCTAGTGTTTGTGCCTGCTCTTCAGAATCTAATTGGGTCATTAAACTAATAACTTTGCTTTTCGGTGGGACTTGCATTTTCCACGCAATAATAAGCCATATTACCCCAACAAGTGCCGCCGCCGCAAACACAGCTTGCGTACTGGTGGTTTGTGCTACATACCCACCCAACATACCGCCTAAAAAAGCACCTAAAAACTGGCTAGATGAATACCCACCCATAGCGGAGCCCTTTTGGCTTGCAGGCGCAATACGAGACACAAGAGCCGGCATAGTGGCTTCTAAAAAGTTAAAAGCAACAAAATATAACAGCATACAAACCGCAATGCCAACAACGCTATTGGCCCATATCGACATACTTAACATACTGACTATTAAGACCATCACTGAACCAATGAAGGCTTGTTTTTCTTTCTCTTTTTTAATTGCCACTATCATTACTGGCACCATCAAAAAAAACGCTAAAAATAAAACCGGGATATAAAGCTGCCAATGGTTTTCAGCCACAAGTCCATCTTTAATTAGTTGACTTGGCAATACTACAAAAATAGTCGTCAATGTTAAATGCAGCAATAATACACCTGCATTTAGACGCGCAAGCTGCGGATGTTTAATTAGCTTTTTAATGTCACTAAAGCTGGCAAGTGTATCGCCTTTAGGGGCTTTATTTATTGCACTAGGCACCAGCATAGTGACAATAAAAATTCCTAATACAGCCAGTATAGCAGTTAACCAAAACACTCCGGCTATACCCCATGAAGCTGCCACAATTGGCCCAAGTAGCATAGCGAAGGCGAAGCTCATACCTATGCTCATGCCAATCACTGCCATGACTTTTGGTCGTTGTTCGTCACGGCTTAAGTCTGATGCAAACGCTAATAGTGCGCTGGCAATAGCACCCATACCTTGTAAGGCACGTCCTACCGTTACCATTTGTATAGACTCGGCCAAAGCAGCAATCACTGAGCCTAAAGCAAATACAAGTAAACCACCTACAATCACTTTTTTACGGCCAATTTTATCGGATAGTCTTCCCATTGGGATTTGTAATACGGCCTGCGTTAAACCATACGCACCAATTGCAAAACCTATCCATATAGGTGAAAAGCCTTCAAGCGATTGACCATAAATAGCTAAAACAGGCATCAGCATAAACAAGCCAAGCATTCTAAATGCAAACACACTCGCTAACGATACGGCGGCGCGTTTCTCTCGTGAATTAAGTGAAGATGCGGTCATTATTTGCGTGATCTTACTGTGTGAAAAAATTAGGCAAGGATTCTATCACAAGCTTGGCAATAATTAATCGTCTATAACTAAGGATTTTTTCAATGATCAAGGATTAATATTGCATCGTATTATGCGATACTGAACAAATAATTTTTGGCAATAAACGAGATAGCATGGAAAACATTGAAGTCCGAGGCGCCCGAACGCACAATTTAAAAGACATCAGCCTAACCATCCCACGTGATAAACTAATTGTTATCACTGGCTTATCTGGTTCAGGAAAGTCATCGCTTGCATTTGATACGCTATATGCAGAAGGGCAACGCCGGTATGTTGAATCACTCTCTGCTTATGCAAGGCAGTTTTTGTCATTAATGGAAAAACCCGACGTAGATCATATTGAAGGCCTTTCCCCTGCTATTTCCATTGAACAAAAATCAACCTCGCATAATCCCCGTTCAACCGTGGGAACCATTACTGAAATCTACGATTACCTGCGTTTAATGTTTGCACGGGTTGGCGAACCTCGCTGTCCAACTCATGATTTACCGCTTGCAGCGCAAACAATTAGCCAAATGGTCGATACTGCATTAGCGCTGCCTGAAGGCACTAAGTTAATGCTACTTGCCCCTGTTGTTAAAGACCGTAAAGGTGAGCATGTAAAACTATTAGAACAGCTTGCCAGTCAAGGTTA
The DNA here is from genome assembly GCF_005887175.1 of Pseudoalteromonas sp. S1612. GTDB lineage: Bacteria > Pseudomonadota > Gammaproteobacteria > Enterobacterales > Alteromonadaceae > Pseudoalteromonas > Pseudoalteromonas undina. The sequence goes on from NZ_PNDH01000010.1 coordinate 60,102, forward strand.
CATTCGCGCTCGTATAGATGGTGAAGTATGCGACTTATCCGATCCACCACCGCTAGATTTACATAAAAAGCATACTATTGAAGTCGTGGTGGATCGCTTTAAAGTCAAAGACGGCCAGCAACAACGTCTTGCGGAATCATTCGAAACGGCACTTGAAATGTCAGGCGGCGTTGCCAACATTGCTTTTATGGACGATAGCAGTGCTGAAGAAATGCTGTTTTCAGCAAATTTTGCCTGTCCAACCTGTGGCTATGCGATGACCGAACTTGAACCGCGTTTATTTTCGTTCAATAACCCTGCAGGAGCTTGTCAAAGCTGTGATGGTTTAGGCGTAAGACAATACTTTGACCCTAATCGCGTGGTTCATAACCCTGAAATAAGTTTAGCTGGCGGTGCAATTAAAGGCTGGGATAAACGCAGCTTTTACTATTATCAAATGTTACAAGCGGTTGCACAGCATTACGAGTTTGATTTAGATGTTCCTTATCAAGAGCTTGCAAAAGAACATAAAAAAATTATTTTAGATGGCTCTGGTGATACTAAAATTGCATTTAATTACCGTAATGACCGCGGTGATTTAATTACACGTAATCATGTATTTGAAGGCGTGTTAAACAATATGAACCGCCGCTACCGCGAAACTGAATCAAACTCAGTGCGTGAAGAACTAGCCAAATATCAAACCAGCCAAGCATGCCCTAGTTGTAAAGGCTCACGTTTGCGCCAAGAAGCACGCAATGTATTTATTGGTCAAACTAACTTGCCAACCATTACGCATATGAGTATTGGTGAGGCGATGAGCTTTTTTGAAGGTTTGCATTTAACTGGGCAAAAAGGCCAAATCGCCGAAAAAATTCTAAAAGAAATTCGCGACCGGTTATCGTTCTTAATAAATGTAGGCCTAAATTACTTATCACTTGAGCGCAGCGCCGACACACTTTCAGGCGGTGAGGCACAGCGTATTCGTTTAGCGAGTCAAATTGGTGCTGGGTTAGTGGGTGTTATGTATGTACTGGATGAACCTTCAATTGGTTTGCACCAACGTGATAACGACCGTTTATTGAAAACCTTAGTTCATTTACGCGATTTGGGTAACACCGTTATTGTTGTAGAACACGATGAAGACGCTATTCGCGCCGCTGATCATATTATTGATATTGGTCCAGGTGCTGGCGTACATGGCGGCCATGTTATTGCTCAAGGTACACGCGATGATATTTTAGCAAGCAAAGACTCGGTTACCGGCCAGTTTTTATCGGGCGTGCGTAAAATAGAAGTACCTAAAGAGCGCCATGCTACTAACGATAAATGGTTAGAGCTGTTTGGAGCAACGGGTAATAACTTAAAAAATGTTGATTTAAAAATACCTTTTGGCTTAATGACCTGTATTACCGGTGTATCTGGTTCGGGTAAATCTACACTCATTAACGATACCTTGTTTAAACTTGCCCACACTGAACTCAACGGTGCAACTACTGCAGAAGCAGCTCCTTATGGGTCAATTGCAGGACTTGAGCACTTTGATAAAGTAATTGATATTGACCAAAGTCCTATTGGCCGCACACCGCGTTCAAACCCTGCCACTTATACTGGTATTTTCACTGGTATTCGTGAGCTATTTGCAGGTACTCAAGAAGCCCGTTCACGTGGTTACAAAGTAGGTCGCTTTAGCTTTAATGTTAAAGGTGGGCGTTGTGAGGCATGCCAAGGTGATGGCGTTATTAAAGTAGAAATGCACTTTTTACCAGACGTATATGTACCGTGTGATGTGTGTAAGGGTAAACGTTATAATCGCGAAACCTTAGAAGTACAATATAAAGGCAAAAACATCAACCAAGTGCTCGACATGACCGTTGAAGATGCCCATGACTACTTTGATAAAATACCAGCTATAGCACGTAAACTTAAAACCCTAATGGATGTTGGACTTTCTTATATTCGTTTAGGCCAAGCCGCTACAACACTTTCTGGTGGTGAAGCACAGCGAATTAAGTTAGCACGTGAGCTCTCTAAGCGTGATACTGGAAAAACATTGTACATTCTTGATGAGCCAACCACGGGACTTCATTTTGCTGATATTGAACAGTTATTAGTGGTGCTTCATCGCCTACGCGATCATGGCAATACCATTGTAGTAATTGAGCATAATTTAGATGTAATAAAAACTGCCGATTGGATCGTTGATTTAGGCCCTGAAGGTGGTGCTGGCGGCGGTGAAATACTGATTGCAGGCACACCAGAAGAAGTGGCGGAATGTCAGCGCTCACATACTGGGCACTATTTAAAACCGCTATTAAATAAATAGCGGTAATACACTTTTGAGGAAAGCCGGTGTTAAGGTATTTAAAAGTTGCAAAATGGCGTGCTAATAAACAGTTTAAGCAACAGCAAAAAAGCTGGCAACCACACCAAATTAAACTGCTGAGTCATATAAAAAGCATATGGTTTAACCTTAACACCGCGCAAAAGCTTTACCTTCTTGCACTTATAAGTTTAGCTATTTTTAAGTTAACCTGGTTGTGCGCCAGCATCACCATTGTTGCACTAATCGTAGAGTTTTGGCCCAAGTTTAATCAGCTCTGGAATTCACTCGCTGGCAAAGCACTTATTTTGGTATTTTATGCCAGTATTGCTAACTTTGTTCTAGCAGGTGCAAGCGGTATAGTGAATGAAGTAACGCAAGTATCAGCTAATCATTTTAACTACACCCACAACTTTGCCACTTTATTATATTTACCGCCTTGGACACTGGGGATAACCCTAGCAACCTTACTCGGCTTACAGCTTATTTTGCCATTTTACATCATCGTTTTACTGCTTATAAAACCCTTTGGCTCTGATCGTATTAAATTTATCAGTCAAAGCTATTCGCCGCTTCTCACTGCATTTACGCGCTTTTTTTTAGCTACTGTGGTGTTTGTAAGTTTAATCGCGTTCATTGATGACAAACCGCCTGAAAAAGTATTAAACGACATAGTAAAGAATTTTGAAAATAGTAAGTCTATTGCGAATAAGTCACCCGCAGAACAGGAACAAGCAATAGAAGAGTTAAGTGAACAGATAGAAAAAAAACTTCCCTCTTCAGACAATGACAAAACTCAGACAAAAACATTTGGTATTCGCTTAGAAGGCGAAGACGATAATACCCAGACAGTTAAGCAGTTTTTAGATACTAAAGGCTACTTTGAGCGCAGTAAACGCTTAATCGCTATGTTTGCCTATAGTTATGAGGCAGATAGCTACTCTCGCTGTAAAAAGTCAAAAGAGAGTAAGTCAATTGAGCTCAATGATTACGAAATTGTTGAAATAACGCCTGATCAAAGTATGCCTTATGGCTATCAATTTATAGTTAGAGCCTGTGAATCTGCCGGTATTTCTGCTACAAAACATTAAAATACAAAAAAACAGGCTTATGGGCGTGGAATAAACCCAACCGCATCATAAACTGCTTTTAATGTTTTCTCAGCACGGGCACTGGCTTTCTCGGTATAATAAATAATGCTATTCGTCCCAACTGATTTGTACTATTTGCATATCTTTATACTTAGATCCGGTAAATAATATTTCATTGCTTTCGTTTACCTCAAAACCAATAGGTCGAAAGTCCACGTGTGTATCTTGTATGGTTTGATCTTGTAAATTTAGTCTAGCGATTCTTGAAATAGAATCTGAATAATAGAAATAGTCTTTACTGATCCCATATGCAACTGACTTTTTGGCATTTTTAGGTAATTCCCAGCTTTGCCTATCGGATAAGCGAATTAACTGATTATCGTTGGTTACGTAGCCGTTACCTTTACTATCTGAAATGAGTTTATTCGCTTTTATTCCTTCTATTACATGAGTATCACGAGTTAGTAAATTAAACTCTGCCAATATATTTTTTGTACCAAGGCGCTTAATATAAATAATGCTTTCGTTATTTTTTGACCAAATATAGCTTACTATTTTATGTTTATTAAATTCTTCTAATGGATAAATTTTTTGAGTGTTTACGTCATAAAATAAAAAGCTTTTATTTTTTATGAACATTATGCGCTGCTTATTGGGAGAAGCTCGGAGCATTCCTAATGCAAAAGTCGAAGGGGCATCATCATAATTAAAAAAGCTGAGTTGCTTTGTAAAACCATTTTGAGAGAGCCATAATTGACTGCTGCCAGAACGCTCAGATACAAAAACATGCGCAGGCCCTTCTTTATTAACTATTTCAATAATGTTGTAGTCGTCTTTATCACTTTTATAGAGCGTTTCATATTTAGGTGTATCGCCAAAAGGGTCTGTTACTTTAATTAGCGAGTATGATTGGGTTTTATTCTCTGAATAAAAAAGACTATTGGCAGAGTGCACTGCTATATAATAAGGAGTTATATTTGGGGTTACTGTTAGTGTATTTTTAACAGTGTTTTTTTCATCAAATATAATGGTTGAAAGCTGTGTTCCTTCAAATACTATTATGCCTTTATCGTCTGCAAGCCAGTCAAACGCGAAGCTAATTATACTTTTCTTTGCTTTAAATAAGCGCTTGGTTTCGTGGGTTTCAAAGTCGTAACTAAATACAGAAAAAGGCTTACCCTTTTGACTAAGTATATACGCTATTTTATTACCAGATTGAGATAAACGCGGCATGATCGCGCCGTACATTACACCTGGCGGTGGGATCACTATAAACTCTTTTTTAAGTTCTAAATCAAATTTATATAAGCCTGAACCATCATGCTCATTTTTATATTCGGTGTAATAAATATGCTCACCACTTTCGTCTACTTGCGCATAACCTGTGTATCTAAAGTCACACTTTTTAATAGAGGTAGCCTCCCCTATAACAGGAAACTGGCTTAGATCAACGAGTACCATTTCACACTTTTGTTGTTTTAAATTGGTAGCTTGTAATAACACTGAGTGCTGATTTAATTGCCACGATAAAATAGATACCTGAAAGCCAGGATAGGTAATTTCAACTTCCCTTTGATCAGATAGTCGCTTTACAAATGCATGCATTACGTCATTTTCAGGTTCTATATTGGTGTAAGCTAAATATTGTTTATCTGAGGATAATTCAGGGTGAACTTCACTACCTATATTCCACGTGCTTGCTACCTTATTAACCGTGATCTGTTTAATCTTTTCGCTAGAAGGTGCATTAATAAAAAACAACCCTAACCATACTAAAAAGCACAGACAAATAATGACGACTAAAGAATAGATCAAAAACTTTTTACTATTCGTTCTTTGAACCGGTTGAGAAGTAGTTGCAGTCACTACCTCTTCATTTTTGGCAAAAAAATCCGGTGAGTCAGGCAAAAAGTTTGCAGGCTCTTCAAAAACGCTTGTTTGCGTTAAACGCTCTGGTATTACGGTTAGACTGTAACCTTTACGGTAATGAGTTTTTAAAAGCGGTGCTTTTTCAGTTGGGTGGGCAAGCTGCTTTCTTAACTCTGAGATTGCACGGTTAATCGCATTATCATCAACAAAGCTCTGTTGCCACACACTTTCAATAAGCTCTTGTCGAGAAACAATATGTTGAGGCTTATTTATAAAGTGCAGTAATAGCTTTACTAAAAGTGGGTCTAATTCCCTTTCCATATTGTTTGAAGTAATCACACAGCGATTACTAATAAATTGCCAAGGTCCGATTTGATAATTCATAGTTTTACATATTTTTATTTTTCAACAACCCTACCACAGGTACACTTTTTAATATAGCTAGGTTAATTTAAAACCTTATATTCACAGATAAGGTTTGTGATTAACTCTCTAATTTAAAACAACAAAAAAAATAAAAACCTTATAAATAAATCACTCATAACTAGATAAGCGACTCTAGATAAATTTAGCGATATTCTTTAAAACGTCATCAACAAGCAGCTTACTAAACACGACTTTTTAATAGTAATTAAGCTGACTTTTAAACATAAAAAAGGTTTCATTATGAATAACGCAATTAAAAAAGTATTACCCATAATTTTATTAGCAACAGTATTTAGTACAGCCTCTGCAGTCGCTACAGAAAGTAAAAACAACACGCTACTAACCAATTCAGATCAATGTGCAGCCGGTGAAATAGTCATCAATAGCAATCAAATAATTTATGCTACCAACACTGACTCACTCATCAAGCATGAAGTAAACACTGAAACATTATTTACTAGTATAGAGAACCAAATTGCAACCGACTTTGAATCGTCCATCAACAAGATGAACTCAAAAATTGATAGTAACCTTTCAAAAATAACGTCGTCACTAACAACTTATATAAGCACTATTTTAACCAATCAATAATAAATAAAATTACATTAAGGAAGTGTTATGAATACATTTACTAAAAAAGTTCTTTCAGCAACCGTATTATTGAGCGGCTGCTTATTAGCAACGACTGTACAAGCACAAAGTTCAGTGTGGCAAGTGAGTAAAGGAAATGACTCATTATTTATTGGCGGCACAGTACACATTTTACCTAAGTCAGAGATGCCTCTACCAGTGGAGTTTAACCACGCCTATAAGCAAGCAGATACGATTGTATTAGAAGCACCAATACCTGATCCTAGCGATGCACAAGCACAAATGAAAATGTTGAGCGCACTATCTTATGAAAATAATGAAACATTGAGCCAAAAGCTAACTCCAGAGGTAAAGCTCGCATTAGAAAAAAAGCTGGCTGAATTTGGTGCAAACCTAACTAAATTAGATAACTTTCGTCCTGCAATGGTTAGTATTGTGCTGATGTCGATGGAGCTGCAAAAACAAAATTTAATGGGTGAAGGCGTTGACGCTTACTTTACTAAAAAAGCGACCTCAGATAATAAAGAACAACAATACTTAGAGACTATGGCGTTTCAGTTAGAGTTATTTAAGACTATGGGTGAAGGTAGCGAAAATGACTTTATCAAAAATAATTTAGCTGGGTTTGATAATTACGGTGTGATGTTTAAAAAATTACTCTCAGCTTGGCGTAAAGGTGATACGCAATCGCTCTACACAGTAGCACTTGAACCGATGCAAAAAAATGATCCTGCAACTTATAAACAATTAATGACTGATAGAAACAATAACTGGTTAGTTAAAGTGGAACAAATGTTTAACAACGATAAAAGTGAATTCGTACTTGTGGGAGCAGGCCACCTCGCCGGAGAAGATAGCTTACTGACATTACTTGAAAATAAAGGCTACCAAGTATCTTTAGTTGATATTAACAATACAACTTTCAAAACAATCGCTAAGGCCGAGTAATGGATAAAACAGACAAGCAAGCATTGTTACTTTTGTCTATATTTAGCTTTTTAATGTTAATCAGCGTAATATAAAAAATGCCGCTAAATTAGCGGCATTTTTGTATCTGCAAAAAACAGGCTTATGGGCGTGGAATAAACCCAACCGCATCATAAACTGCTTTTAATGTTTTCTCAGCACGGGCACTGGCTTTCTCTGCACCCATTTTCATAATGTCATTTAATAACGTTTGGTCTTCACGTATTTCTTTAAAACGAGCCTGAATTGGCTCTATCATGCTGACAACAGCTGCTGCGGTGTCTTTTTTCAAGTGACCATACATTTTATCTTCGTATTCAGGGACTAGCTCGTCAATTGAACGCTTAGTCGCAACACTTAATAAGGTAAGTAAGTTAGAAACACCTGGCTTTTCACTACGATCAAAATAAATGCGTGCTTGTTCGTCTGAGTCGGTAACCGCTTTTTTAAGCTTTTTCTCAATCTTTTTCGGCTCGTCTAACATCATAATAAAACCATTTGGGTTTTCATCAGATTTAGACATTTTCTTCAGCGGATCTTGCAAGCTCATAACTCGCGCACCAAACTCAGGAATATAAGGTTCTGGCAGCGTAAAAATGTCGCCATATACATTATTAAAACGATTCGCAATATCACGAGTTAACTCTAGGTGCTGCTTTTGATCTTCGCCAACTGGTACTTTATCAGCTTGGTATAATAAAATGTCAGCTGCTTGCAAAGCTGGATAAGCAAATAAACCCACATTAATATTATTTGCATGCGTTGCCGACTTATCTTTAAACTGGGTCATGCGATTAAGCTCACCCATTTGCGCATAACAGTTTAATACCCAACCAAGTTGTGCATGTTCTGGCACTTGAGATTGAACAAATAATGCCGCTTTTTCTGGGTTAATGCCACACGCCGTATATAAAGCAACACCATCTAAAACGCGAGCACGTAATAACTCAGGGTCTTGGCGTACAGTAATTGCATGTAAGTCGGCAAGCATAAAGTAGCTATCATATTCTTCCTGTAGCTTAACCCACTGGTTAATAGCGCCAACATAGTTGCCTATTGTCATACCACCGGTTGGCTGCATGCCACTTAATACTACTGGTTTACTCATGATTTTCCTTTATTTTTACTTAATTTGAAATGCTTAACGCTGCGTTAGTGTCGGTATTATAGCTAAGAAGTTATCGCATAGGTACTGTGGATTATAATCCCCTAGCAGCTCTCCTTGATGATAGCCGTATGTGAGGGCTATCACATCAATATTAGCGGCTTGTGCTGCTAGTATGTCACTCTTTGAATCACCAATCATAATGGCTTTATTTGGCAAAACATTCAATGTATTGCAAGCAAATAGGAGTGGCTCAGGTGACGGTTTTTTTGCCATGTCGTCACCGCAAACAATTACTTCAAAATGACTGCGAATAGCCAGTTTATCTAAAAGTAGTTCAGTAAAGCGGCGTGCCTTATTGGTAATAAGTGCTTTGGGCATACCACTAAGGGCTGCGAGTCCAGTTTCAACATGCTGATATAATACGCTGTATTCACCAACCTGCTCACTATAATGTTGATAAAAAAGCTTAATAGCTCGTTCACTTAATGCTTCATCAAGGTGTTCACTAATTTGCATATCACCGCATAGAGCTCGCTTTACTAACACCTCTATGCCATTACCTACCCAGCTTTCAACTAATCGCTGACTAACTATGGGAAACGCTAAATCACTTAGCGTAAGATTTAAGGCCATATATAAGTCATACACGCTATCAACTAGCGTGCCGTCTAAGTCAAATAGTGCAGCATCATATTTCATTATTTAATACTTTCTAATTGTTGGCGCATTTCATCAATTACGCTTTTATAGTTAGGCTGATTAAAAATAGCAGAGCCTGCAACAAACATGTCAGCCCCCGCTTCAGCCGCTGCAGCTATGTTATCTACTTTAATACCGCCATCAACTTCTAAACGAATATCACGCCCTGAATCAATAATGCGTTGCTTTGCCTCTCGCAGTTTTTCCAGTGTTTGTGGAATAAAACTTTGCCCACCAAACCCAGGATTTACTGACATTAATAAGATCACATCTACTTTATCCATCACGTGATCGAGGTAACTTAAACTTGTTGCAGGGTTGAACACTAAGCCAGCCTGACAGCCTTGATCTTTTATCAATTGTAAAGTGCGGTCAATATGCTCACTGGCTTCTGGATGAAAGGTAATAATTGATGCACCCGCCTCGGCAAATTGTGGAATTAAGCTATCTACCGGTTTTACCATTAAATGAACATCAATAGGGGCTTTAATCCCATAATCGCGAAGTGCTTTACACACCATTGGGCCTATTGTTAAGTTAGGGACATAATGGTTATCCATTACATCAAAATGGACAACATCAGCTCCTGCAGCTAACACTTTGTCGACATCTTCACCAAGGCGTGCAAAATCTGCAGATAATATTGAGGGCGCTATTAAGTATTTTTGTTCACAGTTGAGCATCGCTAATCCATTAATGAATAATTTATGGCGTTAATGTAACTTAATTAACGATGTTACCCAAGTAACACCTTTAAAAAATAGCGCTAAGTTAGCAACACCAATGACAAACTGTCTTTAACTATAACAACAGTTAAGCTGCGTGAGCTAAGAAGGATAAAACATGCTTATAAAAAATTCTGCGGTATGATTAGCTGTGAATATAACTAAAAATAAAGTGTATTATTTAAGCGATTTTTGTTATGCTTCGCGAAGAACTAAATTATTAGGTTTATATTATGCGTGCTTTTAAAATTGGATTATTAATCACGTCGGTAAGTGTCATTATTGGAGCAGCGTCGCTTTCTTCAAATACGGAGCAAGAATTAAGCTCTGCCAACACTTGTTTTCATAAAGAGCAAACTAACGCTACCAATCATAGCGTAAATCGCTGTATTCAAATTGAAGAAGATTCCTCATGGGCTTCTTGGTTAACCGGCGATAGCCGCAGTGCACAGTTCCATTATCTAGACTTCCTAGAGTTATTAACAGGTACTGATGACAATCACAAACCCTCTTCAATCAAACCATTATTTTAATTAATGCAGCACTTTTTAAGCGCGTTACAAAGTGTGCTAGCTGCATTTTTTGGTGTGCAATCCGAAGATAAACGTCAAGCAGACTTTAAACACCACTCCCCTATTACATTAATAGCTATTGCCGTGGTACTTTTTGTATTATTTGTGTTGGCTATTTTCGCAACCGTGACTTCGGTGCTAAGTACATAGCCATTAGCTCATCGACTTTATTTCGTGAACCGCCTTTTGGGCTAATCGTGCGTTTAACCTGAATTTTATCCAAAGAAGCTTGGCTGTAAATTTTGCGTGTCCATACCGTATCGTGATTTGAAATAAGGACCGGCGTATTATTCTCAAATGCCGCTTGCTCAGCTAAGTTCGCTAAATTAGCCTGGTCGTCCAAATTAAACCCGCCTTTTGCATACGAAGTAAAGGATGCCGTTTTACTTAATGGCACATAAGGCGGATCGCAATAGATCACTGCATTATTAGGCACCAGTTTGAATACATCATCATACCCTAGGCAAGTAAATGTAGCCTGTTGCGCTTTGCTAGCAAAAAAGTACATTTCTTTTTCAGGAAAATAAGGCTTTTTATATTTACCAAAAGGCACATTAAAAATGCCCTTTAAGTTATAGCGGCATAATCCGTTATAACCATGGCGGTTCATATATAAAAATAAGATGGCTCGCTCATATACATCGCTGCTTTGATTAAACTGCACGCGATAATCATAATACGCATCTGAGTGGTTGTTTAAATCAACAAAAAGCTTTTTGGCATCACTAATAAACTCATCAGGCGAACGCTTGAGCTCTTTATATAAATTGATTAAATCAGCATTAATATCGTTAAGTACATAGTGTTTAAAATTGCTATTTAAAAACACTGAGCCCGCACCAACAAAAGGTTCAACCAAAGTATCTGCATGCTTACTTGCTTGATTTAGTCGCGCGTTAATATCTTCAACGAGGCTATATTTTCCGCCAGCCCACTTAAGGAAGGCTCTACTCTTTTGCTGCATTGGCTCTTTACTTCAATTCGGTGTTGCGCGATTTTACACTAAAGTTACTGAGTTTACTGATCAACTCGTGCAATTTCTTGTTTTATTTTACTAATTTTTTTATAGAAAGGTTTATTTTTTCTAACCCCTACAGGAAGCCCTTGCAGTGCTTGCTTTGCCTCATTTAAGTTAGCAAAACTACCTGTAGTTACTACCCACCATATTTTACCATTTCGTTTAGTTTGGTATGTATTAGTAATACTTTTTAGCTTATGTTTAGCAATAAACTCATTACCTACCTGCTGCTGAGTTACGGCTAAGAGCTGAATAACAAAATTATTCTCAGGTTGTTGTAAGTACCAATTACTGGGTATTTTTACTATTTGGTTTTGCGGCTTTGTTTGTGCAGGTTTAGTAATCGGTTTTAATTCCGGCTTTTCCTGCTCAACAACAATCGTTGATTCCGTTAAGCTCTCGACAATCGCTGGAACATTATTATTGGTGGTGTCTTGAGTGGGCTTTTGAATGACAGCCGCTGACGGCTCACTACTTACAGGTGGTATAAGTTGCTGTGGTTTATTTTCAATAGCTTGCTCAGTTGTAATGGCGGTTGATAGCACTTGCTCATCAATTTGACGATTAGCATTTTCCCACCACTGGGTCATATCGGCTTTGTACACAAGACCAATAATCAACAGCATAATTATCAATAATAATGTGAGCAACTGTAAGCGCCAAGACACCTTATCTTTAACGACAATATCAGCAACCTGCTCGCTTGGCTGCCAGGCTAACAACAGACTCGGGTTACCTTGAGCTTCAACTAAAAAGGTTTGAAAGACAGGATCTTCATCATAAGGTAAGCTCGTAAAGTACCACCCCATAAGCTGCTTACTTTCAACTATATTTAATGGCTCTAAATGTATATTTACTGCATCTTTAAAGGGTAGTTTAGACTGCGATGCAATCATAATATAAAGTACATTAGGTGCATTTTTTGATAGTAGCTCAAGCTCTGCGATTAGCTCTTCAGATAGGTGTCTGCCGCCATCAATAACCCACAAACACGCCCCACATTGTTGCTGTTGCGCTAATTGATAATAGTTTTGCGATAAGCTTAGGTTGTGATCAATTAAAGGGGCATTAAAACTTTGCTCTAATAACTGAGTCATTAACTGCACATCAGTCATCTGTGCGCTTACTTGCACAAATGCTTTATTAAAATCGTTATATTTATCAGTAATGAAGGTTTCAAGCAAATAGCTTTTACCTAGACCAGAAGTACCCAATAAAACAATTAGGTTTTGACCATATTCAAATTGTAATGCGATTCTATCCACCAAAGCCGCACGGCTTGGTAAAATTTGTGACTGCATTTATTGCTCGATCAACGCTCTAACTTGATCATCAGATACATCATCAACTAATGCACACTGACCAAATTTGGTGGGTAAAATAAATCGGATAGTCCCTTTTTTATTCTTTTTATCTTTGCGCATATGCAGTAAAAATTGCTCACTAGTCATATCGCTAGGGATTTCGATTGGTAAATTATACGCTGCTATTAATGTGGTAATACGCTCTACATCTTGCTGTGTTAAGTCGTTACGAGTATGAGCAAGCTTGGCAGCAAGCACCATACCTGTTGCCACAGCTTCACCATGTAACCACACGCCGTAGCCCATTTGCGCTTCTATAGCATGGGCAAACGTGTGCCCTAAATTTAACAGCGCACGCAAGCCTTGCTCTTTCTCATCTTGTGCAACGATAAGCGCTTTAATTTCACAGCATCTAAAAATAATATGCTGTAAACAGGCTTCATCTAACTGTTGTAATTGAGCGATATTTCGCTCTAAAAAAGCAAACAACTCAGTGTCGTAAATTAGGCCATATTTAATAACTTCAGCCATGCCTGCAGCAAACTCTCGGGTAGGTAAAGTATGTAGAGAACGCGTATCTATAAACACAGCCTGGGGTTGATAAAAAGCCCCTATCATATTTTTACCCAGCGGATGATTTACTGCTGTTTTGCCACCAACTGAAGAATCGACTTGAGATAATAACGTGGTAGGAATTTGGATAAAAGGCACACCGCGCTGATAACAGGCAGCAACAAAACCAGTTAAGTCACCAACTACGCCACCACCTAATGCAATTAAGCAGGTGTCACGACCGCAATTATTTTCAAGTAAGAATGCTGATATTTTTTCAAACCAGGTAAGCGATTTATATTGCTCGCCATCTGGAATAATAAAATGAAGTGGGTTTAGCTGTGCTAATGAGTCAAGCAACTGCTGAAGATAGAGCGGTGCAATAGTGTCATTAGTAATGATGATAGGCCGACAATCACCAATATGATGGATTAGACGGCCTGTATCTTGAAGTGCAGATTGACAAATATAAATAGGATAACTTCGCTCGTCTAAATTAACAGTTAATTCAAGCATGCTGGGTTAGTCCTTTTTAATACTGGCTTTTAAAAATCCAATTTCTCGATTATTTGGTTAGCAACAACTTTCGCGCTCTGCTCATCAGTGCGTACAACAAAATCAGCTACTTCTTTATATAATGGTTCACGCTCTTCTGCTAAGCGCTCAAGTACATCACGAGGTGCTTCTTCTGTTTGCAGTAATGGGCGACGCTTGTCGCGTTGCGTACGTGCAACTTGCTTTTCAATCGGTGTCTCTAGGTATACAACAATACCGCGAGCCGAAAGCTTGTTTCGAACTTCTTTACTCATTACTGAGCCACCACCAGTAGCAAGAACAATACCTTGCATCTCGGTTAAGTCACCAATAACAGATTCTTCACGAAGTCTAAAGCCTTCTTCACCTTCAAGATCGAATACCCAGGCAATATCTGCGCCCGTGCGACGTTCGATTTCTTGATCAGAATCAACAAATTCAAGGTGTAATTGGTCAGCGATGTGACGACCAATCGTGCTTTTGCCAGCCCCCATGGGGCCAACTAGAAATATATTACGTTTCTCAGCCATATCTTTTAGTACAAACGAACTCTAAAATTTGAAATAAAACCCCGCCTAACGACCTGGCCCCAAAATTAAGAAAGGGATTATCTCAGTAATCGGTCGGGTATTTCAAGTCAATTAGGATAAAAAGCCATATAACGAGCAATTAAACTAAATAATTACCCATTGGTTAACAAAAAAGCACCTTATTATAGGCAAGTTTATCTTCTAGGGTTAAAATTTATGCAATTAAAGGTTACTACGTCTTACTTAGTAAGTGCTTTTGTATAGTCATTTCACAAAAAACTCAGTCACAAACAACATAAACGTAGTCTTAAAATGCATCCGCAGTACAGTACACAATATAAAATTATATACTGCCTAATTGTACATTTACAGGGAGTGTTCACACCAACATAACTAAATACCAATTCCATCTAGTTTGTCTTTCAGCCTAGATAGTTTGAGTAACCAAAGCCCTGAAGAATCAATCTGTCTCAAGCAGCACTCAGGTTAGGTAATTAGTCTATTTGAATTTTAGGTGTGACAAAAATCAGCAGTTCGCGCTTTTCATTAAACTCGCTTGTGCTTTTAAATAGTCTTCCTACGTAAGGAAGGTCGCCCAATAAAGGTACTTTTTTGGTCGAATTAATAATTTGCTGTTGGAAAATACCACCCAACACTACCGTTTGTCCATTCTCAACGAGAACTTGAGTCTCAATTTGTTGCGTATCAATAGCAACAGCAGGACCAGTTCCTGTTTGAACAGTATCACCACGAGTATCTTGAGTAATTATTAAGTTTAAAATAACTTTGTTGTCTGGTGTGATGTGAGGTGTTACCTCTAGGCTCAACACTGCCTTTTTAAAGCTTACAGTTGTTGCGCCACTTGAAGCAGATTCAACATATGGGATCTCAGTACCTTGCTCAATACGCGCTTTTTGCTGGTTAGCAGCGGTGATACGCGGACTCGCAATAATTTCACCCTTGTTTTCTTCTTCGAGCGCAGTTAATTCTAAATCAATTAACGTTCCATTAGCTAGTTTAGCTATATGCATACCAATACTTGCCGATGGATTTGCGACAGGTAAATTAACGTTGAGTCGATCTGAAAGGCTAGGAATATTTCCATTAGAAATAGTTTCAGCGCCTTCTAATGTACCAGAAACACCATCAGAGCCTTGTTGATCACTGAAGCCCCAACGAACGCCTAAGTCTTCGGTTACATTATCACGAACGGTTACCATACGCGCTTCAATAACCACTTGTTTGACCGGTATATCTAAGGTTTCGACCATGCGGCGAACACTTTCAATGCTTTTTGCTGTGTCTTTCATTAATAGCGTATTAGTACGTTGATCAACAGACACACTGCCTCTCGCTGTAATAATACTATTGGTATCTGTTTTTAATAAGTCGGCAAAATCTTCTGCTTTGGCGTAATTTAAACGGATGTATTCACTATATAGTGGCTCTAAATCTTCAACTTGTTGCTTCGCTTTTAACTCTTTTGCTTCACGGGCAGCAAGCTCTTCAGATGGCGCCACCATTAATATAGAACCATCCATACGTTTGTCTAAGCCTTTTATTCTTAGCACGACGTCTAACGCCTGATCCCAAGGGACCCCATCTAAGCGAAGGGTAATGTTGCCAGTTACTGAGTCACTTGTTACCAAGTTAAAATCATTGTAGCCCGCAATAATCTGTAACACAGCGCGAACAGAGATATCCTGAAAATTAAGCGTCATAGGGCGGCCTAAGTATTCTTTGCCTCCATCTAAAAATCCATTTTGAGTCTCGTCTTTCTCAACCGTTAAGGTAAAAATATTTTCGATTTGCTGATACGTGTAAGCAAAAGCTTTATTAGGTTCAATTACAATGCGTGTCAGATTATCTTCCTTAAACGTTTCTATACTGCTCACTACAGTACCAAAGTCGAGTACGTCTAATTCATATAATAAGTCATCTAAAATATCGGTATGATGAAACTCTGCAATGATTTTCCCGCCACTTTCATGAACCTCAATAGCAGCCTGTGTATCTTGCAGGTAAACAAGTACTTTTGCTTCACCTTTTTCACCGCGGCGAAAATCAATTGCTTGAATGCCATTAATATAATTAGAGGTATAAGCAGGTGCATCTTCACTTGTTGTTACTATTTGCTCTGTTAGAGGATTATCAGATATTCTTATTGAAACTAAATTGTTGTTTACCTCAGTCTCATATATTTTTAATCGCTCCAAATTAATGGTTACCTTTAAACCTGCGCTAGTCATCATGCTGCTGATGTTACTAATTCCTGCTTGGTTAATAGCAATATTTGCCAACCCTTCATCTAGTTCAACAGCATTAAATAATAGCTCTATACGTGCCGGACTATTAAAAACTTGTACCTCAGGTTGTTGCTGTAACTCTTCATCAAATACTAGCTGTAATTCGGTTTCACCTTTAAGTAATGGATTATATCGAACATCATAGAGTAAAGGGGCTGCACTGACTGTTTTCGTAATTAGTAATAAAAATACAAATAGCAACGTCGTTAAAATACGGTGATGCGAACACTCAGCTTTGTGCATATAGGGAATACCATTTTTCTTATTAATTTGCGCCATTAGTTGCCGCCTCTAACATTTCTAATTTGGTCAAACGTTCTTTCCAACAACCTGACCCATCAGGGATTAATTCTACTAATTCAATATAGTCACTATTAACACTGCTTACTTTTCCATCATAGGTACCTAAATAGCTCCCTATGGATACTCGGTGTAAGGTGTTATCAGCAGCTGTAATGAGCGCCCATGTCTTGCCGTTCGATCCTATTGTGCCCTTCATTGATAAATTATCTAATGGGTACTTCTCCAGAGGTTGACGAACACGTTCTGGGTCTGGGTGAAGACAGTTTTTAACTTGTGTTAGCTTATTTTGTATAATTTCTGGTTCTGGTGCTACAAAAGGGCTACGTATATCTTTGGCGTTATATTCAAAGTGCTTAAATTTAACTAACTCAGGTATTTTTTCTACACGTGCAGTAGTGTTTGCCTTAACCTGATCAATAAATTCTTTTTGCTCAGATGTATCTTCATTACAGCCACTGAGCAACAATATTGCGACAGTTAAAAAGGGAAGTTGCTTCATCATCTTACTCCCTCTTCATAACGATAAGTTTTTGCTACTACACTAAATGTTAGCTGCTTTTCGCCAGATGATAAAATAGAAAAGTCGTGTAAACTTACTATTCTTGGCAATTGAGCCACTTTTCCTACAAATTCACCAAACTCATGATAAGTGCCTACCACTTCAATTTTAATGGGTAGTTCGGTATAGAACTCTTTTTCAACTTCTGGTAGCCAACCAATTTTTAAAAATGTTAAGCCGCTGGTTGTCCCCACATAGGAAAGGTCATCTAATAATCCTGGCGTCTCATTTGAGGTAGGTAGACGTTTTAATAGCTGAGAAAACTTATCTTCCATCTCAACCATTTGTTCACGATAGATATCAAGCTTACTGGCAACTGCATATTTAGTTCGATAAGTTGTGCGTAATTCTATCTCTTTGGCAACCGCGTTATGGTAGCTTTCTATCTCATCTGACACTAATAAGCTGTAGCTAAAAAACAATACGAGACAAGCAACAAAAGAGCAGCATATTGCTTTTACAATAACTGGCCACTCGCCTATATTATCAAGCTCTATTTCATTCCAATCTATTTCTGAAAACGACTTAAAATCAAGGTTCATTACGTACCTCACCTATTCTGCCAAATGGTTTTACGTAGAACTCCATATTAAAATCGCTGAGTAAACGAGAAGACTGCTCACCTGCAACAATACCTTGCATTGTCGGGCGCTCTAATAAATAAGAACTTTGTACCTGTCGAAGCATAGTGGATAAACGATTATTAGACTCACTTTTACCTAATACATGAATTTGACTACCTTTACGCTCAAGCTTGGTTAAGTAAACTCCGGCAGGCACTATTTTTGCCACTTCATCCATTATTTGCGTGCCTAAATTTCGGCTGCTTTGTAGTTCTTCAATTAAACGCATACGTTGTTGTAGGTTTTCTTTTTTTTTGTCTAAATCACGTATATCGCGAATTTTTTGATCAAGCATTGTAATTTCTGAGCTGAGGTAGTTATTTTTTAGCATTTGTCCTTCTTTTAGACCGCTATAAAATGTACTCAGCGCATACATAGTTACAAAGCAAACTATAACCACGGCCATCAGCAATGTAATAAATTTCTTTTTAGATTGCTCACGCTGTAATTCACGCCAAGGTAGTAAATTTATATGTGGCATGATGAAAAACTCCTCAACGCCAGGCCGGTCGCAATTGCAAACTGAGTGCGGTGGCGCTGTATTATATTACGATCTACTCTAGGTGATATTTCCATTTTATCAAATGGTTCAACAACAACCGTATGTATCCCTAATTCTTCAATTAATAACCTATCAATACCTTTAATCATGGCAGAACCGCCAGTCAGTACGATATAATCCAACTGCTCTTTACCCGTTGTGGTTAAAAACATTTGTACAGCACGACGAACTTGCTGCAATAGCGAGGTTTGAAAAGGCGCTAACACTTCAAATGTATAATTAGGAGGTAAATCACCCGTTGTTTTACCAATTTCAGCCTCATCAAAGCCTTTATTGTAGTAAGCAACAATACTATTTGTGTATTGGTCACCACCAAATACTTGGTCGCGGGTATAAATTGTTTCACCAGATTGCACTACACTGACTAAGGTAAGCACTGCACCTATATCAACTACCGCAACGGTCTTATCAAACGCATCAGATGGGAGCTGTTGATAGTAAACATCCATAGCCCGACTTAATGCATAACTTTCAACATCCACAACTTTTGCAGTTAAGTTAGCAGCACTAAGTGCTCCTACTCTCGCTTCCACACTTTCCGTTCTCGCTGCAGAAAGTAGAACATTAATTTTGCTCGGATCGGCACTGTTAGTAGAGAGTTTTTCAAAATCTAAACTGACTTCATCTAACGGATAAGGAATCAAACTATCGGCTTCAATCTCAATCTGTGACTCTAATTCAGCGTCGCTTAAGGAAACATCCATGAAAATGACTTTGGTAATCACTGTTTGCCCTGAGACAGCAACAGCAGCAGACTTTAATGACTTTGGTAGTTTTCGTTTTAACTTGGTTATCACATTGCCAATTGCTTCAATATCTTGAATGTTACGCTCGCTCATAGCGCCTTTTGGCATAGGTTCAATTGCAAGTGCCTCTAGTCGAAGCCCAGTTTCTGTTTCACTTAAAAGCACGGCCTTGATAGAGTGCGATCCTATATCAATACCCACCATCATAGGCGATGGTTTTTTTATCAATTGACTTAGCATGTTTGAAACTTTGCCTTTGTTTTAATAATAAACAAGTTATAATTTATATCTTAAAAAATATTATTCAATTTTTAATCAATATATACTAGCAGTCTCAACCTGTAATTGGGAGTCCGTTTAGGGAAATATCAGTGATTTTATTAAAAAGAACTTTACAATTTTTGATCATTTGTGCATTACTTGCACTAATTACATTGCTTAGCCTTTATTACTACGTTAAATCCGATATTCCAAGCGTACAGGTTTTAAAAAACGTTCAATTACAAACGCCTATGCAAGTATTTACCAAAGATGGACTCTTAATCAACCAATTTGGTGAAAAAAGACGTATCCCTGTAACTATAGACCAAATTCCTGAGCCTTTATTACAAGCTTTTTTAGCAACAGAAGATAACCGTTTTTATGACCATATCGGTATCGATCCAATTGGTATTGTACGCTCAGCACTGGTACTTATTTCTACCGGTGAAAAAAAGCAAGGTGCTAGTACAATCACGATGCAGTTGGCTCGTAACTTCTTTTTAACGCGAGAAAAAGCCTACATTCGTAAGGTAAAAGAAATATTTATTGCCATCCATATCGAAAATTTACTTTCAAAAGATGAAATTTTTGAACTTTATCTGAATAAAATAGAGCTAGGAAACCGAGCCTTTGGTATTGGTGCAGCTGCTCAGGTTTATTATGGTAAAGAGCTAAAAGAGCTTACTCTTGCGCAAATGGCAATGATTGCCGGTTTACCCAAAGCGCCTTCAGCACTTAACCCTATTCGTAATCCAAAGCGAGCCAAGGCCAGAAGAAATGTAGTGTTAGGGCGAATGCTAGATGAAAAATATATTTCTAGAGCGCAGTATAACGAAGCTACGAGCCAGCCAATTACCGCCTATTTCCATGGGGCTGAAATTGACTTATATGCGCCATATATTTCAGAAATGGTACGTGCTGAAATGGTGTCGCGCTACGGTATAGATAAAGCCTATAACTCTGGATTTAAAGTGTATACTTCTGTTGAGTCAAATATTCAACAGGCGGCACAAACGGCTTTGGTTAACAATTTACATGCCTATGATATGCGCCATGGATTTAGAGGTCCTGAAGCCATTTTATGGGATCCACAAACAGAGCCCACACCTTCTGATTCTAAGTTATTAAACATTTTAAAAGAGGCCAATGAACTAGGCCCTCTAAAAGCCGCTGCAGTTTTAAATGTATCCGACAAAAGCGCGGAAGTAATACTTAAAAGCGGCGAACGTACAACATTGACCTGGGATAATCTAAAGTGGGCACGTAAGTTTATCACCCGTTACCGCCAAAGCTTTGCTCCTGAAACAGCAAGCGATATATTAACGCCTGGCATGCAAATATGGCTGCGTAAAAATGATGACAACAGCTATATTTTGAGTCAAATCCCTGAAGCTGCAAGTGCCATTGTGTCTTTAGACCCACAAGACGGGCGTATAAAAGCCATTGTAGGCGGTTACAGCTTTGAACAAAGCCAATATAACCGTGCAGTGCAAGCTAAACGCCAAGTTGGCTCTAATATTAAGCCATTTATATACTCTGCTGCACTTGAAAAAGGCTACACCTTAGCGTCAATTTTAAATGATGCTCCTATAAATCAATGGGATAAAAGCCAAGGTGTCGCATGGCGACCTAAAAATAGCCCTGCCATTTATAATGGCCCTATTCGCATTCGCCGTGCTTTAGCACAATCAAAAAATGTGATTTCGGTACGTTTATTACGTGGTGTTGGCTTGCAACGTACAGCCGATCATTTACTTAAATTTGGCTTTGCAAATGAAGATATAAATCGCAGTGAATCACTGGCTTTAGGTAGCGCATCTATCACTCCAATAGAGCTAGCTCGTGGTATGAGTACTTTTGCCAATGGCGGCCACTTAATCGAACCTTACTTTATTTCAGAAATTCAAGATGCCATGGGCAACACCTTATTTAAAACTAACCCGACTGTAATTTGTGATGATGAAGCGACAACACCTAGCTCGCTAATGCTAGGTGAGCAAGTAGCACCAAATTGTGCGCCGCAGATCATCTCTAAACAAAATGCATTTTTAATTGCCAGCGCAATGAATAGTGCTATTTGGGGTGGCGGTAGCTGGTCACATAAAACCGGTTGGAGTGGAACAGGCTGGCGTGCACAAGCGCTAAAACGTCGCGATCTTTCTGGTAAAACAGGCACCACGAATGATTCTGTAGATACTTGGTTTAGTGGCTTTAACCGCGATGTGATGACATCAGTTTGGGTTGGCTTTGATAACCCAGGTAATACACTGGGACGCTCAACCTATAACAATAACTTAGGAAGTGGGCAAATATCAGGCGCAGAATCAGGTGCTAAAACAGCTCAGCCTGCATGGGTGGATTTTATGAGAGTCGCACTGGATGGTAAACCTGCGGCACCTATCGAACCGCCTGAAGGGTTGGTTTCTATTCGTATTGACTTAGAAACGGGGCTGTTAAGTCATAAAAACGATTACACCAGCCGTTTTGAATACTTTGAAAAAGGCACCGCTCCCACCAAGTATGTGTTATCACAACCAAATGATATATTTGAAGAAAACACTAAAACTGAAGAAGAGCTATTTTAAATATAGCGAACATTAAAAAGGCCGCTAATTTGCGGCCTTTTTGATGGTCTAACTAATATTTTGTACCAACCAGTATAAGTCAGAGTGCACGCCCGCTGCGGTCACTTCTTTACCCGCACCAGGGCCTTGTATCACTAATGCGTTTTGGTTATACCACTGAGTATTAATCACAAAAATATTATCGCCAGGTGTTAAATTAGCAACCGCTTCGCTTTTTGGTACATAGGCAATTCCTACCTTAGCGTTTAGCTTGCTGTTTTTAAACTCTAGCAATCCGGTATAACACAGTGCAGCATTTTGTTGCAAAGCCGCTTCGAAGTGCTGCTTGATAAACGTATCTAAACTAGCCTTGTTATCAACAAAGTCATTCCAACTGCCCGCACTTAGCTCATCGGGCATCAATGCCGATAAAGAAATGTCACCAAGTTCCAATTCAATACCTAATTCACGCGCCAAAATAAGCAACTTGCGTTGCATATCTCGGCCAGATAAATCTTCTCGCGGATCAGGTTCGGTGAACCCCAAAGCTTGTGCTTCAAGCACTAAATCTGAAAATGCCTTGCTGCCATCATACATACTGCATAACCATGACAGCGTGCCAGAAAACACGCCTTCTATACGCGTTATTTTATCGCCACTGTTTTGCAAATCGGCCAGTGCAAAGTTAATCGGTAATCCGGCTCCCACACTGGCATTATAACGCCAATGTAAGCCGCGCTGTGCCAAATCTTCACGTAATGCTTGATACCAGCTCAGCGGAGCTGTGCCTGCGTATTTATTAGCACTAATTAAGTGACAATTTAATTCCACAAATTTGCTATAAAGCTGGCTAAAATATTCACTGGCGGTAATATCAATCACTACCTTATGTTCATACTCAAGCGTATCAATGTATGACAACAAATCAGCTTGCTGATAGGGGCTTGCATGGTTTTCCCATTGCTGTTGCCAGCTCTCACAATCTAACCCATTGGCATTAACCAGCATCTGCTCTGAGCGCAGTAATGCTACTAACTTAACGTTAAAACCTGATGATAAACGGGCTAGTTGTGCTGGTAGTTGGCGCATAAATTCGGTACCCACATTACCAAGCCCTGCAATAATTAAAGCTATTTCTTGCGCTTTATTGATCAATTTATCATGCAGTAAGCTCAGCACATCACTCTCAAGTACCTGATCGGTTAATAATAACGTATAACCGTCACCAAAATGAGTAAACCTAGGATGGATTGATTGCGCTTGAAGTACAGCTGCACTTTGCTCACTGAGCATCGCTATATCTTGCTCTGATGCAATAATTGCAACCCCATTTAAGTTAGACTCACTAATGTTGGCGCGGCCAGCAAAATAATTAACCACCTGATATGTCGCCGACGCAGGGACTACCAAGTAAATTTCGCCCGCATGTTCAAAGTGATGCAAACTATGCTGAATAAGCTGACTAACATGCGCTACCTCGCCTTCACTCAAGTCATCAACAGTGAGCAAATCCACATTGTTAATCGTGGTTAAAAAGCGCTTTTGTTTACTCATTCCTAATTTAACTATTTCGGTATGGCTGCCTTGAAGATCGTAACTACTGCGAACAATTAACTCTATATCGGTCCCTTTTAATGGCGATAATGTCTTAGCATGTAGTACGGGGTTACCTAGTCTAGCCAATAAATTAGCTTGTTCGCGGCACACCCGCGCATACTTAATCGCATTAGCGACCTTACGCGGATCAGTACTAAAAACACCTTGAGTGTCAGTCCAAATAGACACTTTTTTAGCATTGCAATATCGTGCTAATAAAGTAGCACTGTAATCACTACCATTTCGCCCTAAGGTCACGGTTTCATGTTGTAAATTAGCCGCAATAAACCCTGTAACGACATTAATTTTGCTTGT
This sequence comes from Pseudoalteromonas sp. S1612, assembly GCF_005887175.1. Taxonomy (GTDB): domain Bacteria; phylum Pseudomonadota; class Gammaproteobacteria; order Enterobacterales; family Alteromonadaceae; genus Pseudoalteromonas; species Pseudoalteromonas undina. The sequence continues at coordinate 84,224 of NZ_PNDH01000010.1, forward strand.
ATCTATGGCTTTTAAGCACTGCTGCTGATTATTAGCATGCTGTAGCTGCCCTGCGTCTAATATGAATAACTGCCTAGCGTCCAGAGCGCAAGCACTAACGTTAAGTTGCCCTAAGTAAGCGCTTAATAGCCTTGCAGACCATAATTCGCCATGAGCTAATAGCCACGCTTCAGTTAATATGTTTTGCTTAGCCTGTTGAGTAATAATGCTTAGCTCAGTGGCAAGTATATTGAGTGCTTCATGCTTAGCATTGGCTATAAGCAATTGTTCAATTAGCGAAGATTGATGATTACTTATTAATAAAATAATGTCAGCAATCGCTTGGGTATCTTGCTGTTGAAAGCTTTGCCACAATTTAACCAAGGTATCGGTGGTTTTACCGGCAGCAGATACCACCACACAATCCCCGGCTTGAGCATGAGTTAAAATAATATTTGCGACACTTTTAAAGCGATCCGCTGAGCTTAAACTCGAACCACCAAATTTATGAACCTGATTTACCATGTTAATACCAACTCGACTTCATGTTTTATATTTTCAAAATTGGTAGGCACTACCATAACGCCGGATGCGCCGCGTTTAGTTTCGCTGAGCCAAATGACTCACTGGCACCATTTTTTGCAGCTAAAGCATTATCTGCTTGCCCGGGGCGAACCAAATTAAATACCCTGTCTAAATCAGCAAGTAAGTCTTTTGCATCTTCAATACCCACCGAAATACGAATAAGCGTATCACCTACCCCAGCTTCTGCACGGGCAGTCGCCTCCATGCCTGCATGGGTCATGGTTGCGGGGTGACAAATCAAACTTTCAACTCCGCCTAATGATTCCGCTAAGCTAAATTCATTTAAGCGCGTTAAAAACGCTGCAGCATCGTTTATATCGCCTTTGATATCAAAACTAACCATTGCACCAAAGCCAAACTGCTGCGCCTTAGCAAGCGCATGTTGTGGATGAGATTCAAGACCTGGATAGTAAACCTGAGCAACAAACGGGGAGTTTTCTAGATACTGTGCAATAGCGAGTGCGTTTTCTTGGTGTTGCCTCAAACGCACGTTCAACGTGCGCAAACCTCTGAGAGTTAAATAGCTATCAAATGGCGCTCCAGTAATACCAATATTATTTGCCCACCATGCCAGTTCTTCACCAAGCTCAGCGGTTGCTGCAATAACCGCCCCCCCAACAACATCTGAATGACCATTGATATATTTAGTAGTAGAGTGAACCACAATATCAGCACCTAATTTAATCGGATTTTGCAAAGCCGGCGATAAAAATGTGTTATCGGCAGCAACCAGTGCACCGCACTGCTTAGCAATATCGGTAACTGCTTTAATATCAGTTAATCGTAAAATTGGATTACTCGGTGTTTCAATCCAGATCAGCTTAGGTTTAATAGCAAGAATTTGCGATAAGCTTTCGCTTTTAGTGAAATCGACCACTTCTAGCTTTAATAAGCCGCGTTTTTCCAGTGAAGTAAATAAACGATAACTGCCCCCATAACAATCGTGAGGGATCACTAATGTATCGTCACTATTTAATAATTGGGTTGTTAAGTGAACAGCCGCCATGCCCGTTGCGGTAATTATGCCTTTAGCCCCGCCTTCAAGTTCAGTGAGCGCCTCAGCCAAAATGTCACGATTAGGATTACCACTGCGGCCATAATCATATTGGCGCTTGGTATCAAAGTTAGCAAATGAGTAAGTGGTTGATAAATAAAGCGGTGGAACAACCGCACCATGCTGTTTATCGGCTTCTATTCCAGTACGAACAGCAATTGTTGCCTTATTTTTTTCACTCATTTTCGTCACCTTTACTATTTTGGATGTTTAGACGTCTAAAAGGTAGCGCATGCAGTTTAAGATGTCAAAACATTTAAATGTCTAGATAGCTAAATAACTAGTATTTGACTATCTTTTTTAAACCGATAGAATTTCACGCATATTTACACGCTTTGATGCTGTGTGAGCAATTTATAATCTGAGGCAACGATACATCTTATGGCTAAATGGAATGGTGAATATATTCACCCATACGCAGAACACGGGAAAAAATCCGAACAAGTAAAAAAGATCACCGTTTCGATCCCGCTAAATGTATTAAAAGTATTAACCGACGAGCGTACCCGTCGTCAAATAAACAACTTACGCCATGCAACAAATAGTGAGCTTTTATGCGAAGCATTCTTGCATGCGTTTACAGGGCAACCGCTACCTAATGATGATGATCTACGTAAAGACAACGCAGAAAAAGTACCTGAAGAGGTGAAGAAAATAATGCAAGAAATGGGACTAGAAGTGCCTATTTTAAATGAAGACTAAATTTCTTTATCTGTGTTATAAAAAAACCTCAGCAAATGCTGAGGTTTTTTTGCGTTAATTTACACTTAAAATTACGCCATGTAATTTTCTGGCATATCAATTTGTGCCACACCCGAATCAACTGCAGCTTGAGCAACGGCTTTGGCGATACGAGGTAGTAAGCGCGGATCCATAGGTTTTGGTATAATATATTTAGCACCAAACTCTAATTTATCGATACCTGCAGCAGTCAATACTTCAGCCGGAACTGGCTCTTTAGCAATACTGCGAATTGCCTCTACAGCAGCTATTTTCATTTCATCGTTTATTTCACTTGCGCGTACATCTAGTGCGCCGCGGAAAATAAATGGAAAACAAAGTACGTTGTTAACTTGGTTCGGATAATCAGAGCGGCCAGTCGCCATAATAAGATCGTTGCGTGCAGCATGTGCTAATTGCGGATCAATTTCAGGATCGGGGTTTGAACATGCAAATACAACTGGGCGGTCAGCCATTAACTTCAAATCATCGGCGGCTAATAAATTAGGGCCTGATACACCAACAAACACATCGGCATCTTCAATTACGTCCTGTAAAGTACGTTTATCAGTGTTGTTTGCAAATAATTGCTTATATTCATTTAAGTCATCACGACGTGTATGAATAACACCTTTACGGTCTAACATATAAATATGTTCACGCAGTGCGCCACACTTAATTAAAAGCTCCATACAGGCAACAGCTGCAGCGCCGGCACCTAAACACACGATAATCGCATCTTCAATTGCTTTACCTTGTACTTCTAGCGCATTTAGCATACCCGCAGCCGTTACAATTGCCGTACCATGTTGATCATCATGAAACACAGGAATGCTGCAACGTTCTATAAGTGCTTTTTCTATCTCAAAACATTCTGGCGCTTTAATATCTTCTAGGTTGATACCACCAAACGTATCTGCAATATTCGCAACCGTGTTGATAAAGTCTTCGGTTGTGCGGTGCTTAACTTCTATATCAATTGAATCTAGGCCTGCAAAACGTTTAAATAATAATGCTTTGCCTTCCATTACTGGTTTTGAGGCCAGAGGGCCTAAATTACCTAAGCCTAAAATTGCGGTGCCGTTAGTAATAACCGCAACCATATTTCCTTTACCAGTATACTTATAGGCATTTGCTGGATCAGCGGCAATTTCACGAACAGGTTCTGCAACACCTGGGCTATATGCGAGCGCGAGGTCTTTAACCGTCTCAGCGGGCTTGGTCAGCTCAATACTGATTTTACCTGGAACGGGATGGGCATGGTAATGTAGTGCTTGTTCACGAAAATCTGACATAACGCGATTATATCCTGCAATTTAAGTTAAAGTGAGAGGTAGTTTTATTCTACGATACCTTTATTATTTTTAAATTCCAAGCAATATCAGGTCTATCCTGTTATATGCTAGAACTCTTAATTTTAAGTGATTTATCAGCAACTTCCCTAGATTATCCTGACATTTTTAAAATATAAATTCGTCATAAAAATGAAAATTACAGGTCGTTTTTACCCTTATTCAATATTTATGAAATACTCTTTTCAGTCTTAAATTAAAATAGTGAAATACCGAACTTTGTTTAACTTTAAATACAAATAACTTCACGTTAACTACATTTAAGTACCATATTTAAAGTGTAACAAATAAAAATATAGGTAATATTGGCAATTTTGTCTGCAAATGTTTATGCATATTCGGAATAAGAACAGGAAATAGTTATGCAAAAATAATAAATACAAAACTGTTATAAAAATGGAGGGATAAGTGAATTTTAGGCACAAAAAAAGCACCCTAAGGTGCTTTTTTTACATAGAAACAAAAAATTATTTTTTGCTGCTAAGTGCACCGAAGCGCTTGTTGAAGCGATCAACACGGCCGCCAGTGTCTAAAATCTTTTGCTTACCAGTGTAAAACGGGTGACACGCAGAACATACGTCTAAGTGAATGTCTTTACACAAAGTAGAACGAGTTTCGAATTTGTTTCCGCATGAACAAGTTGCAGAAATTACTTCGTACTTAGGGTGAATACCTTCTTTCATAGGAACCTCTAGTTAAGGCCGCATCGCTCTCCAAACCCGAAGTCTGGCACCATACGTCGTTAAAACAAATTTATTGGTCGCGAATTTTATCCAACAACCCGCACGCACACAAGCTTTAATTATTCTTTTTACTAAAAAGTCTGCAAACACCTATTGATTACTGATTTGTCGGTAGGCTTTTAATACTATTTTTAGTACATTAGGCTATTAGGTTTCTTAGTTGAGTTGTTATGTGTTTTGTTGAAGTTGCAATAAAAGTCCCCTTACCTCGCACCTTTGATTATAAAGTGGATGAGCAATTAACACCGCTGACTCAATTGCAGCCTGGCATGCGCGTACTCGTCCCTTTTGGCAATCAACGAAAAGTAGCGGTTATCCTTAGTTTAAAAACCGATACAGAAGTTCCTGAAGGCAAAATCAAATCTATTATTGAAGTAATTGATAATTCGCCGGTGTTATCTGCGCAACATTTGGAGCTGCTGAAGTTTACTGCGCGTTATTATTGTTATCCACTAGGTGAAACTATTCATATTGCACTCCCCAATGCGCTGCGCCAAGGTGAATGCCCTGATAAAACCAGTATAAATATGCTGACGTTAACTGATAAAGGGGCGCTTTTACCATCTTTAAAAGCTAAAACACAGCTTAACTTGCTTAAGCAATTATCTGCATCGGGTAAGTCATCATTAACGGAACTAAAAGCACTCGGGTTTAATAAAAAGACTATTGATAGCCTGTTGGCAAAAGAGTTGATAGTGCAAACCATTGAACATGACAATCAATGGCAACATGCCTCTCCTACTGTGGGCACTAAGCCTCGCTTAAATAAAGAACAAGCGATTGCTTGCACAGCGATTAATCAAAGCACCGGTTTCAATAGCTTTTTACTTGAAGGTGTCACTGGTAGCGGTAAAACAGAAGTTTACCTACAGTGTCTTGAAGAGGTGTTAAAGCGTGGAGAGCAAGCGTTAGTACTTGTTCCTGAGATAGGTCTAACACCGCAAACAGTGAATCGTTTTAGGCGCCGCTTCCCTGACACGCCAATTATGCTATGGCATTCAGCGCTCACCGATAACGAGCGCCTGCAAACATGGCGGTTTTGTGAAAAAGGCAGTTGTGCCATCGTTATAGGTACTCGTTCGAGTATTTTTCTGCCCTTTTTAAAACTCGGGATGATTGTGGTTGATGAAGAACATGATGCTTCATTTAAACAACAAGATACTTTACGCTATCATGCACGCGATTTAGCAGCGTATCGTGCTTATCAGCATAACATTCCGCTTATTTTAGGCAGTGCGACTCCCGCATTAGAAACACTGCACAAAGCAATTAATAACAAATACCAGTTACTCACATTAAGTGAGCGAGCACAAACTGCCACCGATAATCAATTTAAGCTTCTCGACATGAAAGGTCAGCCTGATCAAGCAGGTATTGCCCATGCGAGCCTAGCGATAATGCGCCAGCACCTGAATAAAGGTAAGCAGGTAATGGTATTTTTAAACCGCCGTGGTTTTTCGCCTACTTTAATATGTCATGAGTGTGGTTGGTTAAGTGAATGTAATCGCTGCAGCACGAGTGCAACCTTTCATAAAGCCATCGGTCAGATGATTTGCCATCACTGTGGTGACCAATATCAAGTACCGCATCAATGCCCTGATTGTGGTAGCACGCAGATATTTCCTAACGGTAAAGGCACTGAACAAATAGAAGAATTTTTGAGTACTGAATTTAAAGACATCCCAATTAGCCGAATAGACCGCGACTCTACGAGGCGCAAAGGCAGCCTTGAAAAAGCATTGGATGAAATAAACCAAGGTGGCGCACGCATTTTAGTCGGTACGCAAATGCTGGCCAAAGGCCACCACTTTGCGGATGTAAGCTTAGTACTCATTTTAGATGTAGATAGTGGTTTATATTCGTGTGACTTTAGGGCAACAGAACACCTTGCTCAATTAGTGACTCAGGTTGCAGGCAGAGCTGGACGTTCTGGTGAGCCCGGTGAAGTATTATTACAAACACACTTCCCTGAGCACCCATTATTACAAGATTTAGTTAATAACGGCTATCAAGATTTTGCCCGCTTTGCGCTCACTGAACGAAGTGACGCGCAGTTACCACCCATCACCAGTATGGCAATAGTTCGTGCACAGGGACATAACATTAAGCAAGTCGTCGACTTTCTAACGGATTTGGTTCCTGTCAATGGGGTATCTGGTATACAATTGCTTGGACCTATCCCTGCGCCTTTAGAAAAGATTGCGGGGATGTATCGTTTTCAATTACATATTCAAGCGCAAGATCGACGCATTTTACATCCGTATCTTGCACAAATGGTTGATTATCTCAGCACCAGTAAACTAGCTCAAAAAGTTCGCTGGAGTTTAGACGTAGACCCTACAGACATGATTTAGGTAAGGCCACACATAACACCATGGCACAGCACGATTATATTAATAAAAAACCAAAGAATAAAAAAAACACCAAACAAGAACCGGCTAAAAAACCTTTTCCGCTGTTATTAACTTTCATTGCACTAGTACTTGTGGGTGGTTTCGCATATGGACTCTGGTTTGTTAAAAATAATGCCGATCCTGATCTTGTTGAAAAACAGGCAAACCCAACAGCCGAAAAACAAGTAGAAATAGCTAAACCGCGGCCACCTAAATTTATTAAAGAAATTAAAGAGCATGAAATTCAAGTTGAAGTGAAAGAGCTTGAACAAAAAGGCCCGTATGTTATGCAATGTGGTTCATTTAAAACGCATCAACAAGCTGAAACCTTAAAGGCTAAAATAGCCTTTGCAGGGCTAATTTCAGAGATCAAAAAAACCACAGGTACTAATGGTATTTGGTATAAGGTGCGTTTAGGGCCTTATGAAACCAAGCGCCAAGCAGAAAGTGATAAGAACAAACTAAAACGAATTAATATCGTTGGCTGCGGAATTTGGGGCTGGACTTGAATTTAAACCATTCACCCATATAACCTCTTCATAATCGTTTTTTACGCGCTGCCCCCTTGCAGCGCGATGATGAGGAATAACATGACTACAATCGTAAGTGTACGCCGTGATGACAAAGTTGTTATTGGTGGTGACGGCCAAGTCTCCCTTGGTAATACTGTAATGAAGGGCAATGCCCGAAAAGTTCGACGTCTTTATAATGGCAAAGTAATTGCTGGTTTTGCTGGCGGTACTGCTGATGCCTTCACCCTTTTCGAACGTTTTGAAAGCAAATTAGAAATGCACCAAGGCAATCTAACTAAAGCGGCCGTAGAAATGGCTAAAGATTGGCGTAGCGATCGTGCCTTACGTAAACTTGAAGCCCTGCTAGCTGTTGCTGATGAAACTGCCTCATTGATCATCACTGGTAATGGTGACGTCGTACAACCTGAAAACGACCTGATCGCAATTGGCAGCGGCGGAAACTTTGCGCAATCTGCTGCAACCGCCTTATTAGAAAATACCGACTTAAGTGCTCGTGAAATTGTAGAGAAAAGCCTAACAATTGCTGGCAACATCTGTGTATTTACGAATAACTTCCAAACTATCGAAGAATTGTAATAGGAACTCGCCATGTCTGATATGACCCCAAGAGAAATTGTTCATGAGCTAGACCAACATATTATTGGTCAAGCAAAAGCAAAAAAAGCGGTTGCTATTGCCCTTCGTAATCGCTGGCGCCGTATGCAGTTAAACGAAGACTTACGCACAGAAGTAACGCCAAAGAATATTTTAATGATTGGCCCAACTGGTGTAGGTAAAACAGAAATTGCGCGTCGTTTAGCAAAACTTGCTAATGCCCCTTTTATCAAAGTTGAAGCCACTAAATTTACAGAAGTGGGTTATGTAGGTAAAGAAGTTGAAACTATCATCCGTGATTTAGTTGATGTTTCAATTAAAATGACTCGTGAGCAACAAACTAAAAAGTTTAAACACCGTGCAGAAGAAGCTGCAGAAGAGCGTATTTTAGATGTATTACTGCCTCCAGTGAAAGATCAATACGGTGAAGTTCAGCGCGATGATAACTCATCAACACGCCAATCGTTTCGTAAAAAATTACGTGAAGGCCAGTTAGATGACAAAGAAATTGATATTGACTTAGCGCAAGCCCAGCCGAATGTTGAAATTATGGCTCCTCCTGGCATGGAAGAAATGACCAACCAGCTACAGGGTATGTTTCAAAATATGGGTGGTGATAAACGCACTAAACGTAAGCTTAAAATTAAAGAAGCGTTTAAATTACTTACCGAAGAAGAAGCCGGTAAGTTAGTCAACCCTGAAGAATTGAAAGAGCAAGCAATTTTTGCGGTAGAGCAAAATGGCATTGTGTTTATTGATGAAATAGACAAAATCTGTAAGCGTGGTGAAGCCTCAGGCCCAGATGTAAGCCGTGAAGGTGTACAACGTGATTTATTACCGCTTATTGAAGGCTCTACGGTTAATACTAAGCATGGCATGGTTAAAACTGACCACATGCTATTTATTGCCTCAGGTGCATTCCAAATGTCTAAGCCATCAGACATGATTCCTGAACTACAAGGCCGTTTACCTATTCGTGTTGAACTTGAAGCACTAACAGCCGATGACTTTAAGCGCATTTTAACTGAGCCACACGCATCACTTACTGAACAACAACGCGAGCTACTTAAAACAGAACAAGTTGCTATTGAGTTTAGCGACGATGCAATTGAGCGTATTGCTAAAGCCGCGTGGCAGGTTAATGAGAAAACTGAAAACATCGGTGCTCGCCGTCTGCATACTGTTATGGAAAGATTAATGGAAGAAATTTCATATGATGCTTCAGAAAAAGCAGGTTCAAGTTTAGTTATTGACGCTGCCTATGTTGAAAAGCACCTAGGTGCGCTTGTTGAAGATGAAGACTTAAGCCGCTTTATTCTTTAACAGCCGTTTAATGTATACTAAAAGCCTCCAGCATGGAGGCTTTTTTGTAAGTGAGATGACGATGAAACAAGTAACTAAAGTGCACTATCACAGTGTAAGTAAAAATTTAGATGTGTTCTTTGATGATCATTCAGAGACAATCTTCAGCACTGAGTTTTTACGGGTTCACTCTCCCTCAGCCGAGGTGCAAGGCCATGGCTCTGAGCCTATGAAATTAGTACTTAATAAACAAGCTGTGGCTATTAAAAACATTACACCCGTAGGGCATTACGCATTACGTTTAGAGTTTGACGATGGTCATAATAGCGGGCTATTTAGCTGGCAATATTTTGCTAAGCTGCAGGCTGAGAAGGCGAGCTTGTGGGACACATATTTAGAACGTGTTAAGCAGCATGAAGATAACAAAGACAGCGTACCAATAAAATTTGTACCTTAGCGCCAGTGGGAATGCTTCTGCTTAGTTAGTAAGAAAAAAGCAGCAATTAAGCCACTTTTTTCTATGGAAAGTTATACTTTATATTTTGAGATTGCTTGATGAAGCACCCTTGATTGCTCAGATACTTCTTCACTGGTTTGCGCATTAGTTTGTGAGTGAGCAGCAGCTCCTTCAGCAATATCTCGAATACGGACTACATTTTTATTAACCTCTGATGCTACCTGACTCTGTTCATCAATAGCAGTGGCTATATGTGTACTCATTTCCATAATCGTTTGCACATCAACAGTGATTGCTCCTAGCAATTCACCCGCTTTTGTTGCTTGTGTTGCACTCTCACCACCCTGAGTACGACACTGATGCATAATACTCACTACCTCTTGGGTACGCTGTTGTAAGGTGTTAATAATACCTTCAATTTCGCTAGTTGACTCTTGCGTGCGTTGTGCAAGTGAGCGCACCTCATCTGCAACAACCGCAAAACCACGACCTTGCTCACCCGCTCTTGCTGCTTCAATAGCCGCATTTAGAGCCAGTAAATTAGTTTGTTCTGCAATGGCACGAATTACATCAAGTACAGAGCCAATGGTTTCACCATCTTTTTCTAGCTGTGACACCACGCTAGAGGCCTTACCAAGCGAATCAGACAAAGCATTAATATGTTTAATGGTTGACTCTACTTCAACTTGACCTTGTTGAGCGCTTACATTGGTTGATTCAGCTTTTTTAGCCGCAGCTTCTGTATTATGTGAAATATCTTGAATCGTTGCTTGCATTTCTGTGGCTGCCGTTGCCACCATGTCCGCTTCATGCAATTGCTCTTGCATGCCAGAACTAGTTGCTGAGGTTGTTTCAGATAAGTTACCTGTTGCTATATTAAGCGTTGTCAGAGCAGTATTTACTTCATAGATAAGATCTTTAAAGTCGCTAATCAAGCTATTAAAATCTATGGTCATCCTAGTGACTTCATCTTCTCCTTTGTGCTCTATGAATAAGCTTAAATCATTGTTTCGTCTTATCTTGTCAATAGTTTGATAAACTTTCTCAATAGGCTGAATTATTGAGCGGCTAGTTAAATACACAAGGACCATAACAATAATACTGGCAACTATAAATATGGCTATTGCTAATAATTGCGCCTGCTGAGCTGTCTCACTCACTTGCTTTTTAGTGGCCGTAGTAATGGCAGTAACCACATCATCACTTTTCTTAACACTAACTCTCATTTTCCCAAGAGCACCCGAATCTAAATCAACCCCTAAGGCGACTTGTGCATCGACTAGTGCGGTAAATTTGCCTTGGTAATTAGTCATTAATGAGGTTAATTGATTGCGTATATTACTAGGTATTTCTGCGGTATTTATTTGTTGTTTTAACTCATCACCCAATTTATTAAATCGGTCTAAATATTTGGTATCTAAACGTAACATAAAGTCTTTTTCAGCACGGCGTAGCTGCAGCATAGTAGTAAGTAATTTATAATTATTTTGCTGGTTCAGCAGTGTTTCAATGTTGTGTACTGACTCACGCAATTCGCCATAGAGTGCATCTTTAGGGTGTAAACCTATCTTTCGCTGTAAATTAACAACAACTTGAAAGTCATCATAATACTGCTTTGCAAGCGCCTCAAATTGGTTAACCTGAGCAATGGCAATATCTAAATCGTTTGATAAAACAGATAGTTTCCCCAGTTTTAGCTGAAGCTGTTTATATTCATTGGTGAATAAATCTAAGCTATTTTCATCTTTATAAAATAAAAAATCTTTTTCATATTTACGCATCGAAAGCTCATGCACATCAAGCTCTTCGGCGTATTGAATTGTTTCATTTAATTTAAGCATTACACGTGCTTCATAAATGATAATGCATAGCATGACAATCATTGCTAAGCCAACAACTAGGGCATTTAGTTGCAAACGGCGTTTTATCGTCAGATTTTGTAAAAAATTCATTGTAAATACCTATATTAAATTTGCCAGCGCAGTATAACGTGATGCTTCATTTTATTTAAATCATTAAGTTTGAACAAAATAAAAGGGGTCGCCGGTAAAATTTAACCATTTACAAACTCCTTTTAAACAAATGGACAATATTAAACCATTGGCCTAACCACAGTATTACTCAATTTTACAACTCTTGCCACTGAGGAGGAAAAGTTCAACTGTATCAAAGATGCAATACACCTGTTTATAATCTTGTTGTGAATAAATGACAAGTTTATGAAAGAATTATTATTCTTATAGTTGATTTAGTTCTAATTATGGCTAAATTTACTGCGATTAAGTCGTTGTTATTGCCTATAAGGAGGGTATACTGAGTTACTAACTTATGTATCTTTTGAGGATAAAATAATGGATTACAGCACTTCTGATTTATGTGACCACTTTGCTGATGTGGTTGACGTGCTTGAACCTATGTTCATCAACTTTGGTGGTCGACACAGTTTTGGTGGCCGCATTAAAACGGTAAAATGTTTTGAAAACAATGAACTGATCCGCCAATTACTTTCTCAAGATGGTACTGATCAGATTTTACTTATTGATGGCGGCGGCTCAACTCGCAGAGCATTAATCGACATTGAGCTGGCTGAGCTGGCACTAGAAAACAATTGGCAAGGTATTATTGTATATGGTGCATTACGTCACGTTGATGAGCTTGAAGAACTTGATATAGGGATCCAAGCTATTGCATCAATTCCTGTTGCAGCAGACAGTGAAGGCGCGGGCGAAAGCGGTATAGGGGTTAATTTTGCTGGCGTATCATTTTTTGATGATGACTTTGTTTATGCCGACAGTACAGGTATTGTACTTTCTGCTGAAGAATTAGAGCTAGAAATAATAGAACTTTAGTGTGACTGTTCAGCTTAAAATATATAACGAAAGCACGGTAAAGGAAATTTGCTCTGACCGTGCTGGAGAGCTAAAAGCATGGCAGTCGATGGCATTACTCGATGCCCGCGACAATATCCAACAAGCGCTTGCTGATGCCGTACAATTTGGTATGCGCTTTGTCTTACTCGGCATATGTGAAGACATTGGACCGAGAGCCAACCTAGGAAAAGGCGGTGCACAGTATGCTTGGCCTGCTTTTTTACAACGGTTTTTAAACCAACCTCACAATAATGCCATCGCTATGCAAAAAGTGTTACTGCTTGGCGAAGTTAACCTCGACGATTTAATGCAACAAGCCCAAACGCTTGATAATCATAATCCAAACGACTTAGCTCAATTGCGTAAGCTGTGCGCTGAAGTAGATGAGCGAGTTGAAGCAATTTTAGACATGGTTTTTAAAACGGGCCTTGAACCTATTATTATTGGCGGCGGACACAATAACTGTTTGGGTATTATTCGCTCGCTTGCCAAACATAGCTACAGCGCAATTAACGCGATTAATTTAGATCCTCATGCCGACTTTCGTGAGTGTGAAGGTAGGCACAGTGGTAATGGGTTTCGCTACGCTTACCAAGAGCAGCTGCTCAAGAATTACCATGTTATTGGCTTACATGAGCTAAAAAACAATCAGCCTATTTTTGATGCTATGCAGAGCGCTAACTTTAGCTACACAAGCTATCAAACAATTAATGTGAAGCGCGAAATAAACTTAACAGAAGCAACCACCCATGCACTCCAAAGGTTTGATAACGCACCGCTAGGGGTAGAAGTTGATTTAGATAGCTTAACCAATATGCCTGCAAGTGCCTTTAATTACTGTGGTTTTGATGTCAGCGATGGTGAGCATTATGTTTACTTAGCTGCAAATGATCCGCGCAGTGCTTATTTACACTTATGCGAAGCAGCACCTTCACAACACCCTCATTCTATAACTGCAGGTAAATTACAGTGTGGCCAAGTGATCAGTGCTTTAGTTAATACCTATTTACAAACAAAACTAAGCATTTAAAACACACTTAAAGTTCTTGTGCTTCTAACCATTGCTTAAACCAACTCATTAATCCTAAACTGCTCAATGGGTGTCCAAAATAGTATCCCTGTGAAGCATAGGCTTTTAGACTTTTTACAAACTTTAGTTGATCGAGTGTTTCAACACCTTCAAAAATAACTTTCGTCTGTTGCTGGTTATGCATTTCAACCATGCCACCTACTAAACTACGTATATTATTTTGATTACTAAAGTCTGCAGTTAATGCAGGCGATACTTTAATATATTCCACCGCTAAACTAGGTAACTTAGAAAGTAATACAGGGTTATCACCTAAACCATCAACACACACTTTTAAACCTAAACTATTAAGCCTTGCAATCATGGCTCTGCCTTTATCATCTAAGCTAGTAAAAATATGTAGCGGACATTCTAAAATTAAATCACCAGGCCTGAGTTGATGCTCACCAATAACCCCATAAACAAAATCCACAAACTCTTCATTGAGCATTTCCGGGCCAAATAAATTAACACTTAAAGGCACCCTCATTCCTTCCATACGAAGTGCCATGGCAAGCTCTCCAGCACGTTCAATAACAAAGGTAGCGAGTGAGTAACCAAGCCCTGCAATTCTAATATCATTGATAAATCGACTCGCCGACAAAGTCCCTTGAGTTGGATGCTGCCAACGTAATAGCAATTCTAAAAATTCGATTTGGCCATCACTATTTCGAATCACAGGTTGAAAAAACAGTTCAAACTCATCAGCAAAACTGATATTCGCCAGCTCAGTTAATCGCGCTTGCTGCTCTAAGTGCTCAATCGTCATCTGCTGATGATAAGCCACTATTTGTTTATCAGGTCGGCTATCAAGTGCCAAGTAAGCATGACTAATTAACTCATCAAAGCTACTGCTTTGCTGCTCACAATGTACATAACTGGCTCTTACTTTTACTTCAATCGTACAATTAGCTACATTGAATGGCTTTAAAGTCGCGCCAATAATTTGCTTTATAAGCTGTTGATGTAAATGATTATGGCTTTGTAAATCACAAATAAATGCAAAGTTTAACCCACCCAAATGCGCTAACTTAGCCTGCTCGTCAAGATAAAACACTTCATCACTATTTAATAAGTCTTTTATTCTATTTGCCGACTGAGACAAGAGTAAATCACCAAAATCTCGGCCAATGTGTTGATTAACCTGCGCAAAGCCCTCCAATCTTAAAACAATAAGTGCAGCTCTGAATGAATCTTCATTAATAAGCTCATTATATTTTTGACGTAACTGTTGTTTATCAGGGAAGCTAGTTAAAGGTGAGTTTTCAACATACACCTCAGGGTCGGTTTGCGGCTTTAAGGGTGGAGCAATCTGAGGTGCATTATCCATTGAAAAGCTACTGCTACTGAGCAGTAAAATTGGAATAAGTAACCAAGCTAAATGTAGCGTAAAAAAGAGGTAACCAATAAATAATAAAGCAAGTAACCCTGTTGCACAGGCACTAACAAGTAATGGGAGTTTTTGCTTTAGTAAATTCGCTTGATATAAATGAAAACCAAACCCCAGAGCCAATAACACAACAAACCAAGGAATGGCAGTACTAACCATAGCTAAACCAATCAGCCCGGTGCATAAAAGGATGAGTCTTATTACGTTACTTTTAACGGTTAACAATACAGCAACCATTGCCATTAAAAGCGCACCACTTAAAAATATAGCTAAATTACTGTAGCTCAATAACGTTCCATCCATAGCTTAGGTACTCACTGACATTAAATAAAACATGGGTTTAAGAGTTAAGTCTTATAATTAGCTAAGTTTACCCAATATCCATAAATTTAACAGTTTATTTACTCCAAACTGATAACTTAATTGTGCAGGATGCTCAATTTGCCAATGTGCTATATCAGCGCGAGCACCTACTTTTAATACGCCTCTATCAGTAAAACCAAGAGCCTGAGCTCCGTGTGCAGTGACTCCCATTAATGCTTGCTCTGGAGTAAAATTAAATAATGTACAAGCCATATTCATCATTAATTGCAAAGAACATAACGGTGATGTGCCGGGGTTAAAATCACTGGCAATTGCGATGGGAACCTTGTATTTATTTAACAGTTCAATCGGAGGGTATTTCGTTTCTTTTAAAAAATAAAAAGCACCGGGCAGTAATACCGCCACAGTACCTGCATTTGCCATAGCTTTAACACCGGCTTCATCAAGATATTCCAAATGATCGGCCGACAAACCATTGTATTGCGCCACCAGCGCAGCACCTTGTTGATTGGATAACTGCTCAGCATGACACTTAATTGCTAACCCCAGCTTTTTAGCCGCATCAAATACTCGCTGCGTTTGCGCATAACTAAAGCCAATATCCTCGCAAAACACGTCAACCGCATCGACTAAATCATGTTCAACAAGGGTGTTGAGCATTTCATTACACACTAAACTTATATAATCATCACTGCGATTTTTAAACTCTAAAGGTAATGCATGCGCCCCTAAAAAGGTATTAATGACTTCAATAGGATGATGTTGATTTAAAAGCCTAGCAACTTCTAATATTTTTTTCTCATTTTCTATATCAAGCCCATACCCTGACTTAATTTCTACCGTAGTGACACCTTCAGCTAGCAGTGCATTTAAACGATCTTTTGCTGCTACAAATAATTGTTCGTGGTCAGCCTCTCGGGTTGCTTTAACTGTACTTGCAATCCCACCCCCTTGCGCGGCAATTTGCTGATAACTTACCCCCTGTAAACGCTGCTCAAACTCCTGTGCACGAGAACCGGCAAACACTAAGTGAGTATGGCAATCCACTAAACCCGGAGTTAACCACTGTCCTTTGATACTTACTACCGGAGTGGCTAATACATCAAAGTCAGGCAACTCAGTTTGCTTACCTAACCATGCTATTTTGCCATTTTTAATTGCTAAAGCCGCATTTTCTATCGCTCCATAAGGCGCATCAATGTTGCTATCCATAGTGGCAATATTGGCATCGGTGAGTAATAAATCGATATCATTTAACTGTTCTGTGGATTCTGTAGCTTGCATAAGTCTCTCCGCGATAGTGTTCAAACGAGTTTAAAAACACATCTTGTATATACAAGATGATTATGCCATCTTACTAGGTATTGTTTATTTTTAATATACTAAAAATATTTATGCCAGCACCTAAGTTTACGCAAATAAAACAATTTATTGTGGACAAAATACGCAGTGGGCTTTGGCTTGAAAACCAACGTGTCCCTTCAGAAAATGAACTAGCAAAACAATTTACAGTAAGCAGAATGACCGCACGTCGGGCACTTAGCGAACTCACTGATGCGGGCATTTTAACCCGTAGCCAAGGCCTAGGAACGTTTGTAGCAAGCTTCAAGTCTCAGTCGTCATTACTTGAAATAAAAAACATCGCCAATGAAGTAAAAGAGCGAAACGGAAACTACAGCTGCACAGTGCAAGTATTAGAATCGATTAATGCCGTCGCGCCAATTGCAATTGCTTTGGGTGTAGAGGTAGATAGCGTGGTGTATCGCAGTGTCATTATTCATAATGAAAACGACAGTCCCTTGCAAGTAGAGGAGCGCTTTGTAAATCCACCCCTTGCAAAAGATTATTTACAACAAGATTTTACCGCACTTACCCCGCACGAATATCTCTCAACAGTTGCCCCTTTAACGCAAGCGAGGCATACGGTAGAGGCTATTACGCCAAACAGTGAAATGTGCCAATGGCTTAATTTATATAATGAAGAGCCCTGTTTACAAGTAATACGCCGCACATGGTCGGTAAACGGAATTGTTAGTTTTGCACGGCTTATATCGCCGGGCAGTAAGTATCGCTTGGGCGGACAATTAACATTTAAAAATAATAATAAAGCGCATAACACTTAAATTTAACAGGAGTGAACAATGGATCATCGACTGGACACACAACGCACAATTCGCGCGCAGCATGGTAATCAAATATCTACAAAAAGCTGGCAAACCGAAGCAGCTAAACGCATGCTAATGAATAATTTAGACCCTGATGTTGCCGAGCACCCGCAAGCTTTGGTGGTGTATGGCGGGATTGGCCGTGCTGCCCGTGACTGGCCAAGCTACGACAAAATAATTGAGACGCTTGAGCGCCTTGACGATGACGAAACCCTATTAGTGCAATCAGGTAAACCGGTGGGGGTATTTAAAACTCATAGCAATGCACCGCGGGTATTAATTGCAAATTCTAACCTTGTTCCGCACTGGGCTAACTGGGAACATTTTAACGAGTTAGATAAAAAAGGCTTGATGATGTACGGCCAAATGACCGCTGGCTCTTGGATTTATATCGGTTCTCAAGGGATTGTTCAAGGCACTTACGAAACCTTTGTAGCTATGGCAAAACAACATTTTTCAGGCGATGCCAAAGGTAAGTGGGTGTTAACAGGTGGCCTGGGAGGAATGGGCGGTGCACAACCATTAGCTGCAACCATGGCAGGCTTTAGTGCCTTAGTGGTGGAATGTGATGAAAGCCGTATCGATTTTCGAATAAAAACAGGGTACGTCGACGTAAAAGCCACAGATCTTGAGCATGCATTAAAATTAATAACCGATGCCTGTGTCAAAGGTGAAGCGCTTTCTGTGGGTTTACTTGGTAACGCGGCTGATGTTTTTAGTACCTTAGTAAAAAGTGGTATTACTCCCGATATAGTCACCGATCAAACCTCAGCCCATGATCCGCTTAACGGCTATCTACCACAAGGTTGGAGTATGGAGCATGCAGCAAAAATGCGAATCGATAATCCACAAGCAGTGGTGAAAGCGGCCAAACAGTCAATGGCAGTTCAAGTAACAGCGATGTTGGCACTACAAGATGCAGGCGCAGCAACTACCGACTATGGCAACAATATTCGTCAGATGGCGCTCGAAGAAGGCGTAGCAAATGCATTTGATTTCCCTGGGTTTGTACCTGCTTATATTCGTCCATTATTTTGTGAAGGTATTGGCCCATTTAGATGGGTAGCACTCTCAGGCGATCCCGAAGATATTTATAAAACAGACGCAAAAGTAAAAGAGCTAATTCCTGATGATAAGCATTTGCATAACTGGCTTGATATGGCACGTGAGCGAATTCAATTTCAAGGCTTACCTGCACGTATTTGTTGGGTTGGCTTAAAAGACCGAGCGCGTCTAGCGGTTGCCTTTAATGAAATGGTTAAAAACGGTGAGCTTAAAGCACCGGTAGTTATTGGCCGCGATCATCTTGACTCAGGCTCAGTAGCTAGTCCTAATCGTGAAACAGAGAGCATGCAAGATGGCTCCGATGCTGTCTCTGATTGGCCTTTATTAAATGCCCTGCTCAATACCGCAGGCGGTGCTACTTGGGTATCGCTTCATCATGGCGGTGGTGTAGGTATGGGCTTTAGCCAGCATTCAGGTGTGGTTATTGTTGCCGATGGTACCGATGAAGCAGAGCAACGCCTTGCAAGAGTGCTTTGGAATGATCCTGCTACCGGTGTGATGCGCCATGCCGATGCCGGTTATGACATTGCAAAAAATTGTGCACAACAACAAAACCTAGACCTACCTATGCTTAACAAGGATAAGTCATGATTTCATACACACTTACACCGGGTCAGCTTGAATTACATACCTTAAGAAAAATTAATCAATCGGCCGTAGATTTAACTTTGGCAACTGAGGCCGCTACACAAATAGCAGCCAGTGCCCAGACCGTTCAAGACGTAATAAACGAGCAGCGTACTGTATATGGTATTAATACCGGCTTTGGTTTATTAGCCAATACAAAAATAGCGAATGATGAGCTAGAACTATTACAACGCAGTATTGTGCTTTCACACGCTGCGGGCATTGGCGAGTTAATGGATGACAGCACGGTCAGATTAATGATCACCCTAAAAGTAAATTCTTTATCACGGGGTTATTCTGGTATTCGTCTAGCAGTCATTGAGTTTTTTATACAGCTACTTAAAAATGAAGTCTACCCATGCGTGCCTAAAAAAGGCTCAGTGGGCGCATCGGGCGATTTAGCCCCCCTTGCTCATATGTGCCTGCCTTTATTAGGTGAAGGGAAAATGCGCTATCAAGGAGAGCTAATAAGCGCAGAACAGGGGTTAAAAATTGCAGGGCTTGAGCCACTGATATTAGCTGCGAAAGAAGGCTTAGCACTACTAAATGGCACACAGGCCTCTACTGCATTCGCACTGCAGGGCTTATTTAGAGCAGAAGATTTGTACGCACAAAGCTGTGTTATTGGCTCTATAAGTATTGAGGCCGCCATGGGCAGTCGCGCACCATTTGATGCTCGTATTCATGAGGTTCGTGGTCAAAAAGGGCAAATTGATACCGCGCACGTATTTAGAGAGCTATTAAGCACCCACTCACAAATTAGTGACTCACATATTAACTGTGAAAAAGTACAAGACCCATATTGCCTACGTTGCCAACCTCAAGTACTTGGTGCATGTTTAACCCAAATACGTCAAGCCGCCGAGGTACTACTGTGTGAGTCAAACGGGGTAACCGATAACCCACTCGTTTTTGCCGATGTGGGAGATATTATTTCAGGCGGAAACTTTCATGCTGAGCCCGTTGCTATGGCCGCTGATAACCTTGCGATTGCCATTGCCGAAATTGGCGCCTTAGCTGAGCGACGTATTGCCCTACTGATTGACTCTAATTTATCAAAATTGCCGCCATTTTTAGTTGAAAACGGTGGGGTAAATTCAGGGTTTATGATTGCTCAAGTAACCGCAGCTGCGCTCGCTTCTGAGAACAAGTCACTAGCACACCCAGCTTCGGTAGACAGCTTACCGACCTCAGCTAATCAAGAAGACCATGTCTCTATGGCAACTTTTGCTGCTAGGCGCTTAGTTGATATGGCTAATAATACGCAAGGCGTGTTAGCCGTTGAGTGGCTAAGTGCTTCTCAAGGGCTAGAGTTTAGAAAGCCGCTACATGCGTGTGAACAGGTGGAGCATGCTAAGGCGCTGCTACGCCAGCATGTTAGCTATTACGACAAAGACCGCTACTTTGCCCCCGATATTGAAGCGGCCAACAGACTACTAAGTGAAGGTAAGTTGTGCGACTTTATAAAAAATTCGCCCTTACCTTCTTGTTAAATACCATACTGATAACTAAAACCCAGCGCTTCTATCGCTGAGCCAATAACTTTGCGCTCAGCGACTTCATCACTACTAAAACTGGGCATTTGTGTGCCATACAGCTCACACTTTTGTGCATAATAATCTGCTTTGCTCGGGTGCGCAGGGTTAACTACATTATAAATGCTTTGCCCTTGTGACCAATTGTTAAGTACCGCATAAATGGCATTGATCACATCTTGTTGATGCACCATGTTCACCACTTGCTGACTAGAGGTGTTGAGCTCCTTACCTGCCACAAAACGACCCGGCTCTCTGTTTGGCCCCAACAATCCGGCTAATCTTAGAACTTTACCTTGCTGTTCAAGTACTTGCTCTTCAGCATCATAGAGCTTTATTTGTCGCTCGTTAGTGCCAGATATATCGCTACTTTCACTATAAACTCCAGGCTCTTGATCATACACCCCAGTCGATGAGCACAATAAAAAACCTTTGCAATTAAGTTCAGTTGCCAGCTTTAACCCCTGCTCCAGCACTTGAGAATAATCACTTTCGCTGTCACGACTGCGCGGAGGTATAGCACACACCCAGTACGCGTTTTGTAAATCCACTTGGTGCTGCAGCTCGCCGTTTTGTAGAACAAACTGACGCTCAAAATCAAATTGATGAGTGTCACTACGATGAGTTCCTTGCACTTGCCAACCTTGTTTTTGTGCATCAATACATAAGGCTTGGCCAAGCCAACCAGCGCCAAGGACTACTAAGTTATCTTTGTTGGTTTGCACTTTATTACCCTTTTATTAAACTCAATCAACGTGTTATATAGCAATAAAAAAGATGACTAACTCTATGCTACTAAAAATAATATTAGCAAACGCTGGTTACAGAAGATATTAACATACACCTTTTTTACGATTAACAACCTCTTTAATGATAAAGCTTCCGTGCATACACATCTGTCGATAAACCGCATGACTTAAGTGACCTACCGAGATTAATTAATAAAATTATTGCTCAATTTAAGGATTAAAAAACGATAGCGACAAACAAGGCATTTAAGGGTGAAATTTAAGCGCTTTGCTCTTGTTTTTAATTTATTCAACACCATATCTTTAAAGCATTTCTAATCAACTTTAGCTACATAATGCTATTTTTATGAGCGAGATCTCATTTTTCTGTTTTAAATGAAGATCTTTTTATTGAGGTAGTTTGATGTTTAGCAGAGTCTGGTATAGTAGCGCAGGTAATAAACAGTGCTTTTTAAGCAGCTTAATACAAAATTGCTAATTAATGTGTCCTAAAGGTTAATTCAAAGAATACATTAATTATCAATTGTAAAAAATGGGTTAGCCGATGCACGGCTAGCAAAAAAACACATTGTAACGGTTTTATCATGATATCTAATTTATTTACCAAGATTTTTGGTAGTCGCAATGACCGCACTATTAAAAACCTAAGAAAGACGGTCGCACTGATCAATGCACTTGAAACGCAACTAGAAGCGCTTTCAGATGAAGATTTAAAAGCTAAAACAGCTGAGTTTAGAGAACGTTACGATAACGGACAAAGCCTAAGCGATATTCTACCAGAAGCATTTGCAGTGGTGCGTGAAGCATCAAAGCGTGTAAACGGTATGCGTCATTTCGACGTGCAGTTATTAGGTGGTATGGTTTTACACCAAGGTCGTATTGCAGAAATGCGTACCGGTGAAGGTAAAACACTCACAGCGACACTGCCGGCTTATTTAAATGGTTTAACAGGTAAAGGTGTTCATGTCATTACCGTAAATGACTACTTGGCTAAGCGTGATGCTGAAACCAACCGTCCACTATTTGAGTTTTTAGGCTTAACCATTGGTTGTAATGTTCCGGGCATGATGCCACAACAGAAAAAACAAGCTTATGCAGCTGACATCACTTACGGTACCAATAACGAGTTTGGTTTTGACTACCTACGTGACAACATGGCATTTAGCATTGAAGAGCGCGTTCAACGCCCATTATTTTATGCCGTAGTGGATGAAGTGGATTCAATCCTAATTGATGAAGCGCGAACGCCGCTTATTATTTCAGGCCCAGCTGAAGACAGCTCAGAGCTTTACACTGAAATAAATACCATTGTTCCTTTACTTGAACTACAAGAAAAAGAAGATGAGGAAGGGATTGAAGGTGATGGCGATTTCACTATCGATGAAAAATCTAAGCAAGTTCACCTAACTGAGCGTGGGCAAATAAAAGTTGAAGAGCTACTTACAGAGCGCGGCTTAATTGAAGAAGGTGATTCACTGTACTCAGCAGCGAGCATCACGCTACTCAGTCACGTTTATGCAGCTCTTCGTGCGCACAAGCTTTACCAAAAAGATGTTGACTACGTTATTAAAGAAAACGAAGTTATCATTATTGATGAGCACACAGGTCGCTCTATGGAAGGACGCCGTTGGTCAGAAGGTTTACACCAAGCTGTAGAAGCAAAAGAAGGTGTGAAAATTCAAAACGAGAACCAAACGTTAGCTTCTATTACGTTCCAAAATTACTTCCGCTTGTACGAAACGCTAGCAGGTATGACAGGCACAGCCGACACAGAAGCGTTTGAGTTTCAGTCTATCTACGGTTTAGACACAGTTGTTATGCCAACCAATAAGCCAATGATCCGTGATGATCGCGCAGATTTGGTGTACCTAACGCAAGAAGAAAAGTACGAAGCCATTTTAGCAGACATTAAAGACTGTCAAGAACGTGGTCAGCCAGTACTTGTAGGTACTATCTCAATTGAAAGCTCTGAGTACTTGTCGCAGTTTTTACGCAAAGAAAAAATTAAGCACAACGTACTTAATGCTAAATTCCACGCACAAGAAGCAGACATTGTTTCTGATGCGGGCTTACCAGGCACAGTCACCATTGCCACCAACATGGCCGGTCGTGGTACCGATATTGTACTTGGTGGTAATTGGAACAGCGAAGTTGAAAAACTTGAGAACCCAACTGACGAACAAATTGCTGAAATAAAAGCAGCATGGAAGATTCGCCATGATGCGGTAATTGATGCTGGCGGCTTACACATTATTGGTACTGAGCGTCATGAATCACGTCGTATTGATAACCAATTACGTGGTCGTTCTGGCCGTCAAGGTGATGCCGGTTCAAGCCGTTTCTACCTATCGATGGACGATGCGTTAATGCGTATTTTTGCTGGTGAGCGCATGACTAATATGATGCGTAAACTAGGTATGCAACGCGGCGAAGCGATTGAACATCCATGGGTTAACCGCGCAATCGAAAACGCTCAGCGTAAAGTAGAAGCACGTAACTTTGATGTGCGTAAACAGCTACTTGAGTACGATGATGTAGCAAACGACCAACGTCGTGTTGTTTACTCTCAACGTAATGAATTGCTTGAAGAAGGTGATATTTCAGAAACGATTACTGCTATCCGTGGTGATGTGCTCGCTGGTGTGATTGATCAATACATTGCTCCACAAAGCTTGGCTGAAATGTGGGATATACCAGGACTTGAAGAACGCTTAAAACAAGACTTCTTAATTGAGTTACCAATTACTCAGTGGTTAGCTGATGACAATAAACTGTACGAAGAAAAACTGCGTGAGCGTATTGAAGAAGCGGTTGAACAAGCTTACAAGCAAAAAGAAGAAATGGTTGGCGATTCTGTACTACGTCAGTTTGAAAAAGCCATTATGCTTCAAAGTCTTGACCAACATTGGAAAGACCATCTTGCTGCAATGGATCACTTACGCCAAGGTATTCACTTACGTGGTTATGCACAAAAGAATCCTAAGCAAGAATACAAACGTGAGTCGTTTGAACTGTTCTCTGAAATGCTAGAAAACTTAAAAGTCGATGTCGTCGGTATTTTAAGTAAAGTGCAAGTTCGCGCTGAAGAAGATGTTGAAAAAGTAGAAGAGCAACACCGTAAAAGTGAAAATGCCCCTCGCGAATATCAACATGAAGAAGCAGAGCACGTAGGTGGTGAAGCACCACAAAGCGCTCAGGTTATGGCGCGTAGCGAGCCAAAAGTGGGTCGTAACGATCCATGTCCATGTGGTTCAGGTCAAAAATACAAACAATGTTGTGGTAAATTAAAATAACACCACTTTGTTAAGTTAGATAAAAAGCGACGCTTGCGTCGCTTTTTTTATGCTATTTAAGGGAGAGATAATGACTAAAGTAATCATCAATGTTGCTGTGGGTGTAATTAAAAAAAACAACAATGTGTTTATTTGTAAACGTGCAGATGAACAGCACCAAGGCGGCTTATGGGAATTTCCAGGCGGAAAAGTTGAAGCCGGAGAAAGTGTTTTTCAAGCACTGAAGCGCGAATTATTTGAAGAAGTAGGACTGACTATTCATAGCTCAAGCGAACTTGTCACTATAGAGCACGACTATGGCGATAAATGCGTACGACTTAATGTACACGTGGTCAGTAACTTTAATGGTCAAGCTCATGGCGCAGAAGGGCAACCAAGCGAATGGGTAAGTATTGACGAACTTGATAACTATGATTTTCCTGCAGCCAATGTCGAGATTATCAGCGCCATAAAAACAAAATATAGCTAGTAAAAGTAACTAAAAAGCCAGTGAGCATGATGCTCACTGGCTTTTTATTTTGTGATTAATGGCTCTAACCGCTTAAGCTAATTTTAGCTCAAATTACCAAATTTTTACGCGATCTTCAGGCTTGATATACATTTTATCGCCCTCTTTAACATCAAACGCTTGGTAAAATTCTGGCATGTTCGACAAAATACCAATTACGCGATAATGACTCGGTGAATGTGAATCGGTCATTAAACGATTACGTAGCGCCTCATCACGGTATTTACGACGCCAAATTTGCGACCAGCCCATAAAGAAGCGTTGGTCGCCCGTATAGCCTTCAATAATGGGCGCTTTCGAATCACCCAGCGATAGCTGATACGCTTTATAAGCGACGGTTAAGCCGCCTAAATCACCAATGTTTTCACCCAGTGTCAGCTCACCATTAACGCTGGCATCTTCAAACGGTTTATATTGATTATACTGTGCAACTAAGGCAGCACTTCGCTGTTCAAACTGCTTAAGGTCTGACTCGCTCCACCAATTACGTAAATTGCCATCACCGTCGTATTTTGCACCTTGGTCATCAAAGCCATGGCCTAACTCATGGCCAATAACCGCACCAATAGCACCATAGTTAACCGCATCATCTGCTTCTAAATTAAAGAAAGGAGGTTGTAGAATCGCCGCAGGGAATACTATTTCGTTATTCACTGGGTTGTAGTAAGCATTCACTGTTTGTGGCGTCATATGCCACTCAGAGCGATCAACTGGCTTACCTAATTTAGCAATCATATCTGCATAAGCCCATTCACTGTAGCGAATATAGTTACCTACCAGTTCATCAGGGTTAATCGCTAAATCTGAGTAATCTTTCCATTTATCTGGGTAACCAATTTTAGGGGTAAACTTATTGAGTTTTTCTTGCGCCGCCACTTTTGTTTCAGGGCTCATCCACTCAAGGTTTTCAATTGCCACTGAATAGCCTTTAATCACATTATCAACTAACTCTTCCATACGTGCTTTTGCTTCTGGCGGGAAGTTTTCTTTAACGTAGACTTTACCTAAAATTTCACCCAGTACACTGTTTGATGCATCAACGGCTTGCTTCCAAAGTGGTGCTTGCTCTTCAACACCACGCAACGTGGTGCTGTAAAAATTAAACTTCAAATCCACTAAATCTTTATTAAGTAGCTGCGCGTAATTACTAACAAAATGGAATTTTAAATAGTTTTGCCAAACAGCTAAGTCAGTATTGTTGAAAATCTCTGCAAATTTTTCAAAGTAACTTGGTTGGCGCACAATTAACTCTTGAGCATCAACGCCAACTGCTTCGAAATAGGCATTTAAATCAAACTCACCCATTAGCGAGTTAGCTTCAGCTACCGTCATTTTATTGTATGACTTAGTTGCATCACGGCTTTGCACTCGGCTCCACTGTGCATCAGCAAGTGTCGTTTCAAGTGCTAATATCGCTTTGGCTGCATCAGCGGCATTATTAACGCCAGCTTTAGCTAAAATATCGGTGATATACGTTTGATAAGCCGCGCGAATTTTTGTGAATTTTTCATCATCTTTTAAATAGTAGTCGCGGTCAGGTAAACCAAGTCCCGCTTGATAGGCATAAAGCGCATTTTCACTTGAGTTTTTAGCGTCATTATTAACATACCAGCCAAAAGGAAGATCGCCACCTTTAACTTGTAGCTGTGCCATCAGTGTGACCAACGCGGCTTTATCTTTCACTGTATCAATGCTTTTAATAGCTGGCTCAAGTGGCAAAATACCTAACTCTTCACGAGCATTTTCAGCCATATAGCTAGAATAAAATGCACCAATCTTATATTCATCTGAACCTGGTTTTGCACTACTATTAGCACTGGCGTTTTCAAGCACTGTTTTCATTGCTTTTTGCGATTCATCATATAACTGTGAGAACGACCCATAGTTAGACTTGTCACCTGGAATCTCAGTTTTTGCTAACCATTGACCATTAACATGGTAATAAAAATCATCCTGTGCACGAACACTTTTATCCATATTTTGTAAATCAACACCTAGCGCACCAGGAGCCGCCACCGGTGCAGTTACTGTGGTTGATTCTGCTTTCATTTGTTGTGGCTTTTCGCCGCAGCCAACCAAACCTAACGCCAATGCAATACTGGCGGCAGTCATTGTTATTTTTTTCATAAGAATTCCGTATATTAATTAGAATAAATACGCATTTCATTAAGATTTGATAACTCAAAAAAAACAACAATAGGATGCAGTCTATTACCTGCTTAATGAAATACGCATCAGCTACAACCTAATTTAGGAAGCACTAGCTAAGCATAATAAACCTGATTTAAATAACAATAAAATCGAATATGTAACAAAGTATTTTGCGTTTGTTCAAAGCGTGAAAAAGAGCCTAGCATGAGGGCTAGCTAGGGCTTACTTTTGCCATGTAATGCTAAGCGCTGCAGCTTTTCTTTTAATGAAGGAGGGGCAGAATCGGCGATCGCATTCAAATAATCAGCCGTTTGCTCACTCATTTTAAGAGAGTTAGTCGCTTGGCTATCTGTCGCTTTAGGACGATTACTTAATCGTTGAGTTGCTTGTGGATTGGCGGTAATTTTTATTTGTCCAAGCTCTGCCATACCTGCGGCTCTAAAATGAGACTGCATATCCATTTTTAAATAATTAAGCCTAAGAGCAATAGGAGCTGAAACAGCTTCTATCATCAGTGTGCCGTCACGATAATTACTTACTCGACATTTATCGCCTAGCTTAGGCCCTAAAAAATCGCGTAACAGTTGTTGCTGTGTATCCAATGCTTGGCTTTTTCCCGCATAGGCTGCTAAACGGTTGTTTAGCCCGGCCATAATGTCGGTTAATGGTTTTGGCGCATATCTATCTTTAGCCATATCACACCTTAAAAACCTCAAAGGAAAGTTTGCTTAAATTAAGCTTAATTTAAGCAAACAAAGTGGGTGTATACCAATTCGCTGAATTAAGTATTATTGTGGATGGGTATTAAGCACCCGCAATTTGCATTTGCTCAATCAGCACTGAGCCCGTTTGAATACCACCACGTCGCTCTATATCGCCACCAATAGCTGAAATACCTTTAAACATATCTCTTAAGTTACCAGCAATAGTTATTTCACTTACTGGGTACTGTATTTCACCATTTTCAACCCAAAAACCAGCTGCACCACGAGAGTAGTCACCAGTCACGGTATTTACACCCTGCCCCATAAGTTCAGTGACTAACAAACCCGTGCCCATGGTTTTCAATAGTGTAGCTAAGTCCTGATGGGTTTGCTCAACCAACCAGTTATGAATACCACCGGCATGGCCTGTTGGCGTCATATTCATTTTACGCGCTGCGTAGCTCGCTAATAAATATGTTTGCAATTCACCACCGTGTATTATTTCTCTGTCTAGAGTTTTAACCCCTTCGCTATCAAAAGGTGATGATGCTAACCCTTTTAATAAGTGTGGGCGCTCTGAAATATTAACGGTTTTGCTGAACACTTGTGTACCTAAGCTATCCAGTAAAAAACTGGATTTACGATACAGTGCGCCACCGCCGATTGCAGACACTAAATGGCCAAACAATGAGTTAGCAATATCGGCTCTAAAAATAACCGGCACTTTCATGGTACCTAGTTTTTGACTGTTTAGTTTAGCTAGGGTTTCTGCAGCGGCTTCAAGCCCAACACTTGCAGCATCTTTTAGCCCTGCTTGATCGCGGGAAATTGTGTAGGCTGAGTCGCGCTGCATATGCTCGCCCTCTTTGCCTATTACCATAGTGCTTATGCTATGGCGTGTTCTTGGGTAGCCTGCAATTAAACCATGACTATTGCCATACACTCGCAGCCCTTGGTGTGAAGAAAAGCTAGCACCATCAGAATTCACAATTCGCTTATCCGCATTTAATGCGGCTTGCTCAGCAGCATGACATAAATCAATCCCTTGCTCAGGACTTACATCCCAAGGATGAAATAAATCTAAATCTTTAGGCGAAAACTCAAGTAATTCTTTATCAGCAATACCATTACACGGATCATCTGAGGTGAATTTAGCAATATCTATGGCTTTTTCGACCACAGTTCGCAATGTTTTTGGATTTAAATCAGCCGTAGAGGCGGAGCCTTTGTTATTACCAACATACACGCTAATGCCTAAACCACCGTCTTGATTAAACTCAATGGTTTCTACCTCGCCCATGCGCGTACTTACCGACAGCCCTGATGTGCTTGACATAGCAGCTTCTGCAGCAGTAGCGCCTAGCTTTTTAGCATGTTCGAGTACTTCAGAAACGGCATCTTTTACTTGAGAAATTTGCGAATATATTGGATCTTGGTGTTGGCTTTTCATAAATTCTGTCCTGAGCCCTGAAGGCCATGTTGCACACATTTTTTATATTTAAATGCTAACACACTCACTGCACCACATCAGCTAATATTAATCACTAAAAGAATCGCGTATAATAGATAAAGTTATTTTTACTTAAGAGCACCCCATGGCGAAGAAAAAAGGCAAGCCTGCTGAAATTGAAGAAGAAATTATATATGTATCAAAAAGTGAACTTAAGCGCGAAGCGCAGGAGTTTCATCAGTTAGGGTCTGAAATTGCCAAAATGGGTAAAAAGCAGCGCGAACGCTTACCGCTTAATGATGATTTAAAAGAAGCAATGGTTGTTGCCGATAAAATTAGTAATAAAAGTGATGCATACCGCCGCCACTTAAATTACATAGCAAAAACCCTTCGTACAGTAGAAAATATTGAAGAAATTAAAGCGATCATTGATGTAATGCTTAATAAAAATAACCAAGCAGAGGTTATGATCAAAAAGATTGAGCAGCTGCGCAGTGATTTAATTGAGCAAGGCGATGACTTAATCAACGAAACAATTGAACAATACCCAGCTCTTGAGCGCCAAAAAATGCGCCAACTGGTGCGTAATGCGGCCAAAGAAGTAAAAGCAGAAAAGCCTGCGAGAGGCTACAAAGAGCTATTTCAGTATTTAAAAGACGCCATAATGTAACGCAGCCACGTTACATACTAAAAAGGTGCTACGGCACCTTTTTTTGTTGTAGATCAAAACCCCTTTCCCTTTCCTTTTTTACAATACGCAGCAACTTAAAAGATAAGGTGCGCGTGATGATTAAACTTCCTCAATGGGATCAAACTTTAATAAACAAATACAATGTATCGGGCCCGCGTTACACGTCTTACCCGACTGCACTTTCGTTAGCCGACGGCTATCAGCAACAAGATTTGATTAGCGCTATTGAATCATCGCAAACCCGTGCTTTGTCTTTATATATTCACATTCCTTTTTGTAGCCAGCTTTGCTATTACTGTGGCTGTAATAAAGTCATTACTCGCCATCAATCTAAAGCCGATACCTACCTAGATTTTTTAGCTAAAGAAATCGTGGCACAAGCGCCGCTATTTCAAGACTATCGGGTTGAGCAATTACATTTAGGAGGCGGTACTCCAACCTTTTTGACCGCAGCCCAAATGACTCGCTTAGTAAAGCTACTAGAGCAACACTTTAACTTTAGCGATACCTGTGAGCGCGGTATAGAAATAGACCCTCGCTCACTGGCTGACAATATGCTGATTGACTTAAGCGAGATGGGATTTAATCGTGTGTCATTTGGTATTCAAGATTTTAATGATCAAGTTCAGCTAGCTGTTAACCGTCCTCAACATGTTGATGAGGTAAAGCAGTTAATTACCCAAGCAAAACAATTAGGCTTTAAATCAATTAATGCAGATATGATTTATGGACTGCCTCTACAAACACCTGAGAGTTTTAAGCAAACTATTGAGCAACTGATTGCTTTAGACCCCGACCGTGTTTCAGTATTTAACTACGCTCATTTACCTGATCGTTTTGCCGCTCAACGTAAAATAAAAGATGCTGATTTACCCAGTGCCCATAATAAGCTCACTATGTTCAAAAATACCCTAGAGCAAATGACACAGGCGGGCTATCAATTTATAGGTATGGATCACTTTGCAAAAGTTGATAATGAATTGGCTATTGCTCAAAATAGCGGCCAACTTCATCGTAACTTTCAAGGTTACACTACCCATGGAGAATGTGATTTACTAGGCTTAGGGGTCTCGTCAATATCGCAAATAGGCACAGCCATACTACAAAATAAGAAAGAGCTAAAACACTATTACCAAACAATCGATGAGCAAGCAGGCAGTGCCATTAATAAAGGCATGCATTTAACCCA
This sequence comes from Pseudoalteromonas sp. S1612, assembly GCF_005887175.1. Lineage (GTDB taxonomy): Bacteria > Pseudomonadota > Gammaproteobacteria > Enterobacterales > Alteromonadaceae > Pseudoalteromonas > Pseudoalteromonas undina. Next base: position 115,716 of record NZ_PNDH01000010.1, read on the forward strand.
AGATGACCTTATTCGAGCGGATGCAATTAAACAACTTATTTGCCAGTTTGAGCTTGATATGAGCGTATTCGCGAACAGACATAAAATCAGCTTTAATGACTACTTTAAAGATGCCTTAGAGGCACTCGCACCATTAATTGCCGATGAAATGGTAACAATAGAAAACAACCTAATTAGCGTAACACCAAAAGGGAATTTATTTATTCGTATTATTTGTATGTGCTTTGATGCGCACTTACAAAAACAAATAAATGCCACTCGCTTCTCACGGGTTATATAATTTAAAAAATAGCGCGCATAAAAAAAGCAGACCTAGGTCTGCTTTTTTATACTGTAAAATTTAAGTGCTAGTTAAAAACCACGTTTTCGCTGCCTTGGGCTGCTTTAAACTCAACAATAATTTTTTTACAGTCAGCTTCAATTTCATCACTCAGTGATTCTTCTGCGCGCCAGCGTGCGGTATCTTGCTTAAAAATTTCTTTTTTAGCGTACTTTTTGCGCGAATCGTGAGTTGGCATTTCTTTTACCACGTCGTACATTTTATAAATGCCTGGGTATGCAGTTGTTAAGTCACGCTCAGTATCAAAACTATATTGCGACATCAGCACCCAAATACGTAGACAGCCCTCAGAGTAATCACATTGCTTTTCATTCATCGCACGTGCAATTAAATGAATACTATCGGCTAGCTTTGCATTACGTTTTAAACGCGACTGCTTAAGTTTTTGCTGTTGCTCTGCCTGTTGTTTGCTAATTAGCTTTTTTTGCACACTTAGCTTGTAGAGCAACTGACCCGCATAAAATGCCAAGCCCGCTATAATAGCAGCACCTACAACTAAGGCTAAGATCACTGCTGTACTCATTGCGTATCCTTATTACTTATCTTCGTCGTCATCTAGCCATTCATTAGCTAGGTCGTTTGATAGGTATTGATCAAAATCTGAATTACTTTCTTCATCACTGAAGTCATCTTCAAATTCTTCTTCATCTTCAATGCCTAATAACTTACACAGCACTTGGTGACGCGCTATACGGCTATTAAAGTATTTAGCATCTTTACCCGTTAGCATTTCACCTTGCTCATGACGCTCAACTAATTTAAGCAAGCGCTCATCATTTTCAAGCGCCTCTAATTCTTGCTCAGGCGTTAACTCAGGCTCAATCGCCTTTTTAAGCTCTGCTACAGGCTTAAGGTTACGTTTCATTTCGACTTTTGGTTCAGCGGCTGGGGCAACTAATGGTACTGCTTTTTTACTACCAACACGTTTGTCTTTAGCAGCCGAACCTGTTTTTTGAGTGTCATTACTCAATGCATCAGGTGCATTACGTGAACCAGGCTTAGCGCCTTTGGTTTTCTTTACACGTTGCTCTTTCAATGCACGCATTTCTTTAAGCTTATCTTGGCTTAAACGAACGGGTCCATTTGATGGAATTTTACGTGACTTTTTCTTTCTACTCATATCTTGATCGTCTCACTTAAGAGGTTTTGAGCGAGGCGCAACTCAATGGGCATCGCGATGCTGGCCTAGCCAGAAGAATTCGGTTTGCGTTTTAGAGGTTGGGTTTCTCTATATATACGCCAAAGCATATTTAGATGCTTTTTTTAAACGGGGGGTATTGTAACAGGACAAATAAAAAGGCGGTAGAGAAAACATCTCTACCGCCTGCTAATCTGAGCGCCATTATATGGACACTTCTCCCTTCGACTTTTTAGTCTTTATTATTTTTATTATTATTTCTTTATCCGTATTATTATTATTTATCTTCCGTGTAGCATTCCATTTTGTTTTTATTATTAAACTTCCATGAGTTTTTATTATTTTCGGTCTTTCCTGACACTTTTTTGTTATTTCCTTTAGTAGCACTCTCAATGTGCTATTCAGTCGTGCCGCGCTACGATCCTTATAACGTTTTCCTATTTGTTATTATTGTTGCGACAGGGGTTAATTTACTCGTTAATAATTTTGTTACAACTAATTTATATCTTTTTTCTTATGTAAAACATAACAAAAGACGTTAAAAACCATAAATTACAATAAGTTAAATTGAAAAACAAAAATAAAATGAGACTTTTCTTACAGTAGAGTATGGTCAATGTCTTACAAGTAGAGGGGCTTTATCGGTCATTGCAGAAACAAAAAAAGCAGCCAAGGCTGCTTTTTGTATACTTAACATTGTATTATGTTAACAATATCTAAATAAATACGACTTTAGTGTAGGCCGCCAAGGTATTTAGATAATGTTTCAATGTCTTTATCTGTTAGTTTCTTAGCAATATCTTGCATAACACCATTTAGGTCGTTATTACGAGTGCCATCTCTGAACTGTTCAAGTTGTGACTTGATGTATTCTGGATGTTGAAAAGAAATTTTTGGGAATTTAGCTAATGAAGAGCCATTACCACGTGGACCATGGCAAGCCGCACATGATGGAATTCCGCGTTCAGCGTCACCCGCTTTGTACAACATAGCGCCTGTTTCTTGAACATCTTTAGGTGTAGCACCTTCAGACATATTCAAAGAAGCAAAATAAGCAGATAAGTCTTTCATATCTTGATCGCTCAATGGCATTGCCATACCGCTCATTACTGGATTCATTCGACCTTCTTTACCGCCCGAAGTCATACCTAATTTAAATTCAGTAAGTTGCTTATATATGTAATCTGCGTGTTGGCCTGCAATTTTTGGGTAGATGTTAACCGGCGCATTACCGTCTGGGCCGTGACAAGCCGCACACGTTGCTGATTTTTCTTTACCTGCGTTTACATCGCCATCAAATGCTGTTGCGTTGCTTGCTGACAACGCACCAAGCAATATAGTTAAAGATAGTGCTATTTTTTTCATGGTGAATTCTCTGTTTCCGACCCTGTATCATCTACAATATGGATGTTGTGATTTTTATATTCTACACGATATTAAATTCTCTGGCACGTTTTCTACACACATTAAACCTATAAATTATAGGGTTTTGAGTAAAATTAATCGCTAAGCCAGTTAAAATGTACCATCAGCAACGGTTTTACATGCTCAAATACACTTTTTAATAGCTACTTTATAGTATAAAATACGCGCCACGGGTGAATTTGGTTTACCCAATGTTATTTTTTTTAGTTTTAGGAGAGCCTGTGCTCAAATCTCGTATCAAGTATAACACTGCGTCTTTTGTTACAAGCGCGCCAGACATCACTAAATTACCTGCTGATACGGGAATTGAAGTCGCGTTTGCCGGTCGCTCAAATGCAGGTAAATCAAGTGCGCTTAATGCCCTTACCGATCAAAAGTTAGCACGTACTAGTAAAACACCTGGCCGTACTCAGTTGATCAACACATTTGAACTTGCCGATGTCGATGACATGCGCCTAATTGACTTACCAGGTTATGGCTTTGCGAAAGTGCCAATTGAAATGAAAAAGAAATGGCAAAAGTCGCTAGGCGAATACCTACAAAAACGTCAAAGCTTAAAAGGTATTGTGGTGTTGATGGATATTCGTCATCCATTAAAAGATTTAGACCGTGATTTAATTAATTGGGCTGTAGGTAGTGAAATTCCAGTATTGGCACTATTAACTAAAGCAGATAAGCTCAAGCAAGGTCCACGTAAATCACAGGTACTTAGTGTTCGTCGTGAATTGAGTGAATTAGATGGCGATATAACAGTTCATGCATTTTCATCACTTAAAGGCACAGGCTTACCAGAAGTCGCTAAAAAGTTAGATGAGTGGTACTTAGGTCCAATCGTAGCAATTCCACCTGCTGACACAGAGTAATTACCCTAAATAAAACCGCTCATTCGCGGAGGTAATAAAATAGCCGAGCTCATCTGTTTCGGCTATTTCAGCCCACTGATAAAACACATTTCTGGCAACTCGCGCAAAACAACCATAGGGTAATTGCATATAAGGCACTGCAGCGCCTTTGTAATTATTAATATATAGCGGCTCAGCACGACTTAGTAGCCAGGTACGCTGTAGATTATCAATACAACAAATAACATCACCATCAGAGGTCGACTCACGATGCCAACTTACAATAATAAATGGCGCATCCTTAACCTCAATCACAATTTTCTCTACTGGCGTTTTTAAATAAAACTGTCCATCTTCGCGGCACAACACACTAGCAAACAGCTTTATCATGGCTTGGCGGGTAATTTCACTACCCGCATAAAACCATTTACCTTGCTCGTCAATCAGCAGTGGCAATTGCCCGCAATGAGCAGGCTGCCATTGTTCAAAAGGTTTACTTGGCTCGCTTAGTTGCTTACTAAGTTCGTTAAGAGAAATCACTGTTTTTTAAAGGTCAGTGCAAAAGTAACCGGTACCGCAGTAGCAATCGAAGGTAAGCCGGCTAGTTTTTGTAACTGCATTACCCCTTCGGTGACTTTAAAGTCATCGCTATTAATAATAATAGGCTTGAATGATGCTACGCTTAAATCCCCGTTTTCCGCACTACTAACAAGTACATCAACTGCAAGTGGCTTTTTATGACCGTGAAAGTCTAGCTCGGCGCTAACACCTTTTAATACGTACTGCCCAGGCTGCTTAATAAGTGACAATTTATCAGATAAGTCAGCGGTTAATACTGCATTTGCAAAAGTGTCAGATTCAAACAAAATTTTGCTTAGGCGCTCGTTACGAATAGGAATAAACGTTTCAGCTGAGGTTAAATCAACATTTACGCTAAACTGACCTTGCTCACTCAATTGCCCTGATAACTGAGTAAAATGGCTTGTCTCAGCAATGCTATTTTTTTTAATTGAGACAAAACTTAATTGGCTTTTATCGTTGAGTAACTGCCAGTTTGCCGATGCAACACCTGAAACTAGTAAACATGATAAAGATAAACCTGCTACAGCTAACGTTTTAAACATAATGCACTCCTAAAATAAAAGATTTATACCCGAAAAAATAATACTTTGATCAGTCAAATTGAAAATCACTAATACGCTGAGTTAAAAAGAAAACGCACAGTAAACTGATGGTATCACTTGAAACGCTAAGTGCAATTAGAGAATAAATTTAACGCTTTGGAGTAAAGCTATAAAAAAACGGCCCATCAAATATATGATAGGCCGATATAGCAAACTGGGGAGAAGCTATCAATACGTTGCATCTTACGATGCATCATCAACAGGATGTCCTACAGGATGAGGACGGGCGGCACTTTACCAAAAGCAAGCGTAAAAATACAAGCATATTATCGATATTCGAAGCGAATTGACGAACCTCTAACGATTTAATACAAACTGCTGTTTAATTTAACTTTTTTTTAACCTGCAAGCTAAAAGAAAAGCGCCTATTGGCGCTTTTAAATAATTCTTTTTAACTGTTGTGTTTACCTAAGACAAGGCATCCTTGGCATACCAAATTAGTGCGCTTGTTCCCAGTTATCACCTTCGTCAGCTTCAACTATAAGTGGTACATCTAGCTGTGCCGCTTGTGACATCAGCTCACAAATTTGCTGAGTGTATTGCTCAGTGCACTCTGTTTTAATCTCAAATACCAATTCATCGTGCACCTGCATAAGTAGCTTAACCGTATTAGGCGCTTGCTGGTTAACCCATGCATGTACTGTTAACATGGCTTTTTTAATAATATCGGCAGCAGTGCCTTGCATAGGGGCATTAATTGCTGCGCGCTCAGCGCCTTTGCGGCGTGCTCCATTGCGGGCATTTATTTCTGGTAAATGTAAGCGGCGGCCAAAAATAGTTTCTACGTAACCATTTTCTGCTGCTTTTTCACGGGTCGTTTCCATGTATTCTAAAACACCTGGGAAACGCTCAAAATATTTATCAATATAATGCTGTGCTTCATGGCGTGGTACATCAAGTTGACGTGCCAGACCAAATGCCGACATGCCATAAATTAAGCCAAAGTTAACGGCTTTAGCTTTACGGCGCATATCAGATGTAACCTCTTCAAGCTCAACTCCAAATACCTCAGCAGCTGTAGCGCTATGCACATCTAAGCCATTTGCAAAGGCATTGAGCAACCCTTTATCTTGTGAAAGATGCGCCATAATACGCAGCTCTATTTGGCTGTAATCGGCCGCCACAATTTTATATCCATCAGCAGCAATAAAGGCTTCACGAATACGGCGCCCTTCTTCTGAACGAATAGGAATATTTTGTAGGTTAGGATCGCTTGAACTTAATCGACCCGTTGCTGTTACCGCTTGATGATAAGAAGTATGCACACGTTTGGTTTGCTCATTCACGATCAGTGGCAATTTATCTGTGTAAGTTGATTTAAGCTTAGATAAACCGCGATGCTCAATAATCACTTTAGGCAATGGGTAATCGTGTGCTAATTCTTGCAGTACTTCTTCTGCTGTAGAAGGCGCGCCTTTAGGTGTTTTTTTGATAACGGGCAATTCTAGCTTTTCAAATAACAGTACTTGTAATTGCTTTGGCGAGCTTAAGTTAAACGGTTCGCCTGCGATTTCAAACGCTTCTTTTTCAAGCTCAAGTAATCGTTCACCTAAACGTTGGCTATGCGTGGCCAACATGTTGCTGTCGATAGCAACACCGGTGCGCTCAATGTCAGAAATAACGCTTACTAGTGGCATTTCTATATTTTCAAACACCGATTTAAGCTTTTCATCCGCTTCAAGTTTCGGCCATAGTACTTGGTGTAAACGCAAAGTAATATCGGCATCTTCTGCGGCATAAGGCGCCGCTTTTTCAAGTTCGATTTGATTGAACGTGAGCTGCTTTTTACCTTTACCAGCAATGTCTTCAAAGCTAATATTTTTGTGGCCTAAATATTTAAGTGCTAATGAGTCCATATCATGACGAGTACCTACGCTGTTAAAAACATAAGACTCCAACATAGTATCAAACTTAATACCATTTAATTCATAGCCAGCATTGGCAAGCACACTTTTATCGTATTTTAAATTTTGACCAACTTTAGCTTTATTTTCGTCAGCTAATATTGGCCCAAGCTTTTGCATCACAAATTCAAGGCTTAGCTGTTCAGGCGCATCTGGGTAATCATGTGCAACCGGTAAGTAGGCGGCTTCCCCTGCTTTTACTGCGAAACTCATCCCTACCAACTGCGCTTTCATATACTCTAAACTGGTTGTTTCAGTATCAAAAGCAAATAGCTCAGCTTCATTGAGCTGCTCTATCAATGTATTAAATTGGACCTCAGTTAAAATCGTTTCATAGTGCGCATCTTCAACTTTTGGCAACTCATTCTCTTGGGTTGGGACCGCTAAATGTGTGTCAGCATCTTTTGGATTGTCTAGTAATTCAGCTAGCCAGCGACGGAATTCACACTCACCGTATAAGGCAATTAATTCGTCTTTATTCGGTGTTTGCAATTTAAAAGTATCAAGATCAGATTCAACCTCCACATCACACTTAATAGTGGCAAGTTCATAGCTCAATGGTAAATGATCAATCGCTTTTGCAAGCTTTTCACCTATTTTACCTTTGATATCAGCAGCATTATCAATTACGCCCTGAAGCGATCCGTACTTTTGTAACCATTTAACCGCAGTTTTAGGCCCGCACCCTTCAACACCAGGAATATTATCTACTTTATCGCCCATTAAGGCTAAATAATCGATAATAAGATCAGGCCCAACACCAAACTTTTCAACCACAGTGTCGGGATCTGAAATACTATCAGTCATGGTATTGATCAAAGTGACATGCTCATTAACCAACTGCGCCATATCTTTATCACCAGTTGATACCAGTACATGGCGTTGTTGCTCAGAAGCAATACGTGCAAATGTACCAATCACGTCATCGGCTTCTACACCTTCAATACTAATTAATGGAAAACCCATCGCTTTGATAATGCTGTGCAGCGGCGCTATTTGGGTTCGCAGATCGTCAGGCATTGGTGGACGATTCGCTTTATATTCGCTGTACATGTCATTTCTAAAAGTTTTACCTTTAGCATCAAATACCACCACCATATGTGAAGGATCGTATTGTTTGATCAAACTTTTCAGCATGTTTACCACGCCATAAATAGCGCCGGTGGCTTCACCTTTAGAATTAGTTAAATGAGGTGGCGAATGATAAGCACGAAACAAATATGAAGAGCCATCAACAAGAACAAGCGGGTTTTCGGGGATCTGAGCCATGGTAAAATTGGATCCTAAATACAAAAAAGTAATATAAGTATAAGCATGCCATAAGGCAGTAAATAAAACGACTGTGAATTAATGTGATTAAGAGCGCTACATTTTTAGCAACTTGTGGATAACTATGTAGATAACACCCACAAACTATCCATCCGAAACATAGTAAAATGCTTAGATTAGTTTGTAATTTATTGTTTTGTTTAAAAAAAGATAATTCGAGGTTCTTTTTTATTATTCTTCTATCAATGTGGAAAAGGCATTTAAACCGTTACTGGTGTTGTAACCCACTTTGATTATTTACGTCCATTTAAATAACTGGATGAGCATTCTAGCATAATGGATCAAAGATCATAGCGATCCTTTATAATTTTTTTTACCCTTACTAGTTATCAAATGGCATATAGCGCATAACAACTTACTTTGCGGCTAAAAAACCAGCAAATAAATTTTTAGATAGGCTGATTCGTCGTGTTAAACTTTATTAAAATGACTTCAATGGAGCAAAATAATATGAAAAATATAGCGGTAATTTTAGCAGGTTGTGGCGTATTTGATGGCAGTGAAATTAATGAAGTAGTGCTTACTTTATTACACATTGAAAAAAACAACGCGAAATATCAGTGTTTTGCGCCCGATATTACGCAGTACCATACTCTTAATCACATTACTGGTGAAGAAATGGCAGAGTCGCGTAATGTATTAGTGGAATCGGCTCGAATCACCCGTGGCAATATAAAGTCACTCGCTGAATTAGACATTACACAATTTGACGCTTTAATTATTCCTGGCGGCTTTGGTGTAGCTAAAAACTTATCTGACTTTGCTATTAATGGCACTAACGCGAAAGTAAATGACGAAGTACTGAGCGCTTGTAAAGCATTTGCAAAAGCAAATAAAGCCACCGGTTATATGTGTATTGCACCCGCTTTATTGCCATTCATTTATAATAAACCACAGCTCACTATTGGTAATGATAGCGACACGGCCGATGCTTTAACCACATTAGGCGCTGAGCATATTGAGTGTAAAGTGGATGATATTGTTATTGATAAAAATAATAAGCTGGTTACAACACCTGCTTATATGTTGGCACAATCAATTATGGATGCCGATGCAGGAATCGAAAAACTAGTACGTAACGTATTGGCCATTAGCTAATTATTAGGGTTCTGATCGCATTTAGATGTCTAATGATCCCGTTTTATTTAGGTAATTTATTGAGTTAAGACAATCATTAGTCGTATTTATAAATAAAATCGACTCTGAGCATTTTATAAATCACTGAGTGGAGTTATAATTGGTCTAAATTCCGTCATTTAAAATCGTGATTGATCACGTTCAAATTGAAGTGGGCAAGGCAAAATGAAAAAACTATCAGCTGCAGCATTACTTGTGCTAGCAACCACCGCATACGCACAGCCATATGATAACTCTATGACTGAAGATGCAATTAAAAAACGTTTAGCGCCTATTGGTGCTGTTTACCTTGAAGGTGAGAAAGTAGCGGTTGCTGCACCAACAGGTCCTCGTTCAGGCGAGCAAGTATATCAAGCAGCCTGTTTTGCTTGTCACGGCACAGGTGCTTTAGGCGCTCCTAAATCAGCTGACGATTGGGCTCCTCGTATCGCTAAAGGAAAAGACACCTTATTAGATCATGCGATCAATGGCTTTAATGCCATGCCACCGCGTGGAACGTGTATGGATTGTTCTGATGATGAAATAAGCGCAGCAATCGATTTCATGACCGCTAACTAAAATTAGCTAGCATAAAAAGCTTTAAATAAAAGGTTTACGTTTTAGTAAGCCTTTTTTGTTTCTAATTCATGAGTTTTAGCTACATAATTAAGAAAAATATCTACTTGACGCAAAATGTTAAAAGTGGAACTATAATGATTAATAACTATACAAAAAATTATAACTGGTTAAACATCATTGGAAGATAAACTTATTGTACCTAATAGCGTAGTGCGCCAAAATAAACGACTAAAAGCACTATTAAAAAAGTACAAACATGCCTACCACCTCCACAATGCCCTGATACAATTATCAGAGCAAGCAAGTACTGTTGCCGAGCTAACCTTACTTTACCCTGCTATTCATGACATTTTACAAAAGTATGTTCCGAGTAAAAGCTTTTATGTGGTGCTGGTTGATCCCCAATCACAACAGTTAGAATTATCTTATTTTTCTGATGAAAAAGATGGCATTGCAGTACCACTTAATCGAGATAATAATTTTGAAGAAGGCGCAACGGGTTATGTCTTCAAGCAAGGGAAAACCACTTACTTTACCAAACAGCAAATGCATGATGCTGCCCAGCAAGGCTTATTTAAAGCATTGGGTACACCTGCAGAACACTGGGTAGGCGTTCCCGTTTATCAAGAAAGAAACATTATTGGTGTGTTAGCCGCGCAAAGTTACGACACAGAACAAGGTTACAGTTCTCAACAAATAAACCTGCTTGAGGCCATGTCACTCTATTTAGCCACCGCAATTGAACGGGTTAAAAAACGAGAGTTACTCGAATCAGAAGTAAAATTAAGAACCCGAGCATTAACGCAAAGTAATGACGCTTTAAATGTTGAAATACAACAGCGAAAAGGTGCCCTGCAACGCCAGCAAATATTATTCAAAATTTCAGAGCTGACAACCCAAGCCAAAAATTTAGATGATGCTTATTTTCAAATACACGAAATAATAAAAACCATTACTTACGCAAAAAACCTTTATATTGCCTTGTATGATAAAGAATCAGGTTGGATCAGTTTTCCCTACAGTGTCGATGAATTCCAAGGCAGCACTCAACCACGGCGCTTTGCAAAAGGCTACAGTGAACTGGTTATAAGCACCGAAGAAACACAAATAATTCATCCGCAAAGAGCACAAGAGTTATTAAATAGTGGCATTGTAGAGCGTGAAAAACCAATTGATGAATCCAAGAGAGCCACCAGCTGGCTAGGCGCTCCGCTAAAAACTTCGCAAGGCGTTATAGGGTTAATTGTTTGCCAAGCTTATAATAATGAACACCTTTTTACACATGATGATGCAGAGCTAATCACCTTTGTATCGCATCAAATTGCCACGGTATTACAAACAAAATTAGCTTCACAGGCACTAAAAAAGAGCCACCAAGAACTTGCCTCACGAGTTAATGAAAAAACTAAAGAATTGAGCCAAGCAAATTTACATTTGCAAATGCAAATTGATGAACGTAAAAAAATAGAACAACAGCTTTATCACGATGCTCACCATGACTCACTAACAGGCTTACCAAATCGGAATTTATTTTTAACTCAACTAGAAAAAACCCTGCAATATTATCAACGCAATCCAAATGAGCACTTTGCTGTATTGTTTATTGACCTTGATAAGTTTAAAGATATCAATGATCAGCTCGGGCATCATGCCGGCGATGAGTTTTTAATTAGTGTTAGTAAACTATTCTCACAATGTATTCGTGAGCATGACTTATTAGCTCGTCTAGGCGGAGATGAGTTTGTAGTATTACTAACCCATTTAACTGAGCCAAATCAGGCAGAAGATGTTGCCAATCGCATTATAAAAATTATGCAAAAGCCGTTTTGTACCAAAGGCGTGTGTGTACAAAGTGGCGCTAGTATTGGGATAACCTATTCAAAGCAAAGCTATAAACATACCGATGAAATCATTCGCGACGCCGATGCTGCTATGTATTATGCTAAAAATTCAGGTAAAAACCGCTTTGAGTTATTTCATCCACTGCTCACTGAGCCTATGTTGCAACATGAGTCACAAACATTGCATCACCTTGATGTATTGCCTATGACGTTTCGTAGCTCAGATATTATCACCTTGGATGAGCATTATCAGAGTGCATCGTTATTTGAGGCTTTTGGTGAACACCCAGTCCTTGGCTTTACCAGTTTTGATATTTTAAAGAAATTTGCGAATGATAAAGAACAACATACCAAAGTTGAACTACAACTCATCCAACAAGCTTATCAACAAGCACAAAATGCAGAAATAGCCGTTGCGCTATTGCCTTGCTCCAGTTTACTGTTAGAAGAGCATGAATTTTCTTTACTAAAAGCGATACTAAAACAACCGGTAAACAATGAACAGCTTTGCTTGTTGTTTGATGAGCAGGAGCTGCGTTATGCCAGCGCACAGCAATTAGAGAACTTAAAACAGCTTAAAAAACTCGGTCATTCGATTGGCTTAAACAATTTCGCAAAAGACAAATGCGAGCTTAATTTGGTGACTGAAATAGAGTGTGATTATTTACTCCTTAGCTCCACCTTCAGTAAACGAGTATTACAACAAGAAAGCTACGATTTACAGTTGCAGGGGGTGTTGGCTATTACTAAGCTTAAACAGATAAAAGTGATAGCTAAAGGCCCATCAATATTAAACTTTAGAGCTCTTTTAGATAAACACGGCATAAACCTATTCGTTGCTAAACAGCACCCACTAACCAGCGCTATACCAGCTACACTTAAAAACTCAGAATTAAAATAGCGCTAAACACACCTTATTGTGGCTTTTTCAGCATTGCTCTTAAATTTGCAACCCGAGCTTGGCCTTTTTCCATGCGTTCAGCTTGGGTGTTAGGCGCTTTTTTGTTTTCAAAGGCTAAGTCATCTTGCGGTAACTCTTGCACAAATCGACTGAGCTCTGTTTGTGATGTTTCACCAAACTGACGGCGGATTTTAGCATAGGTTAAAGTCAGCTCTTGTTGCGCGCGGGTAATACCTACATAGGCAAGGCGGCGCTCTTCATCCACATTGTCTTCATCAATGCTTACTTGGTGTGGCAACAATCCTTCTTCCATACCGACCATAAATACATAGGGGTACTCGAGTCCTTTTGAGGCATGCAAAGTTAATAATTGCACCGCATCAGCTTCATCTTCTTCTTCGTTTCGCTCTAGCATGTCCCGAAGGGTCAATTTACTGACTACTTCAGCCAGTGTCATTGGCGGATTATCGGCATCGCCTGTTAACATGTCCGTTATCCAACGATACAGCTCGGACACATTTTTCATCCGCATTTCAGCGGCTTTGGCACTAGGCGATGATTCATACAAGTAAGCTTCGTAATTAATATTACGCACTAAATCCTTCACCGCCTCCAGTGTATCACTGCGCACTGCGTTATCTGAAAGCTCAACCACCCACCGAGCAAATCCAGCTAGTGCATTTAAACCACGTCCTTTTAGTCTGTATCCTAAGTCGTTATCAAAGCAGGTCGCAAATAAGCTTTGGTGTTTTTCATTAGCTAAGGTGCCAAGCTTTTCAAGCGTGACTGTACCAATTTCACGACGTGGGGTATTCACAATTCTTAAAAAAGCATTGTCATCATCTTGATTCACTAAAAGACGTAAGTAAGCCATGATATCTTTAATTTCAGAACGTGAAAAAAACGACATTCCACCACTAATTTTATACGGGATTCGGTTACTCATTAACGACTTTTCAAAGCCCCGCGCTTGGTGGTTACCCCGGTACAAAATAGCGTAATCTTTATAGCTGGTGCGTTTCATAAATTTATGAGAAATAATCTCTGCGACCACACGTTCTGATTCATGTTCTTCATCGCGACAGCCAATGACTTTAATTTGCTCACCATAGCCCAACTCACTAAAGAGCTTTTTTTCAAACTCATGTGGGTTATTTGCAATTAAGATATTGGCCGCTTTAAGAATGCGCCCAGCACTACGGTAGTTTTGTTCTAGTTTTATTAATCGAAGCCCAGGGTAATCTTTACTTAATAACACCAAGTTTTGTGGACGAGCACCACGCCAAGAGTAAATTGACTGATCGTCATCTCCCACCACAGTAAAGCGTGCTCGTTCGCCTACCAGCAATTTCACTAATTGATATTGGCTGGTATTGGTATCTTGATATTCATCCACCAGTAAATAACGAAAACGCTGCTGCCATCGCTCACGTGATGTGGCATTACTACTTAAAAGCAGCGTGGGGATCATAATTAAATCATCAAAATCCAGCGCGTTATACGCTCTTAATTGATTTTGGTAACGCGCATACAGCTGAGCAAACAATGCTTTTTGCGGCTCTCTGGCTTCGCGAATAGCTTGCTCTGGTAAAATGAGTTCATTCTTCCAGCTACCAATTTGCATTTTAAGTAGATTTAGTAAGTCTTTGTCTTTTTTAAGCTCGTCTTCGGTTAAATCACCGAGTAATTGATTCGTATCTTGGTCGTCAAACAACGAAAAACCGGGTTTAAAACCCAGTGTTTTTAACTCTTTTTTAATGATTTCAAGCCCAAGCGTATGAAAGGTAGACACCCATAAACCTTTAGACTCTTGTTTTCCCAAGGTTTGCAAAACCCGCTCGCGCATTTCTTTAGCCGCTTTATTGGTAAAGGTAACCGCCGCAATATTACGCGCTTGATACTCACATTTTTGTACTAAGTAAGCAATTTTGTTGGTGATAACTCGCGTTTTACCCGAGCCTGCGCCGGCTAATACTAAGCAAGGACCACTAATGTACTTTACCGCTTCATCTTGTTTAGGATTGAGTTTCATAACGACCAGCTGATTGCAAAAAGACGGGCAATTTTAACGTAATCACTACAATACGCCTAGCCAATAAGGTAATATTAGTTATTATCATTTTAGGCAACAGGCAAGGGACGACTATGATTAACCCAGCAAAACTTGAAGAAATTGCGAAACAGATCACTAATAACATGCCACAAGGTGTAAAAAACCTGGCTGATACACTTGAAGGTAAAACTAAGCAAGTGTTACAAAATAAGCTTGCCGAAATGGACTTTGTAAGCCGTGAAGAGTTTGATATTCAAAGCCAAGTGCTGATTCGCACACGTGAAAAGCTAACTGAATTAGAAGCAAAAGTGGCAATACTTGAACAGCAATTATCGGCAAAAACAGACGCTGAATAATAAATATAACGCCATAGACGAACCTGCTTTATGGCGCTAATCACTCAGTTATTCAAATAGCTCGTCCAGCACATAGTAACCCGTTGCTTGTTGCTGCTCTATGCTTACCCTCAGCAATTTATTAGCTACTTGCTCACCGGTAATGGGTCTATACCGTTTGAGGATACCAAAACGCGTTAGCAGTGGAAGTACCACCTCACCGAACTTTTCTGCAACTCTAAGCTCTGAGCGCTCGCCGACTAATAAAGACGGTTGTAATATGCTCAAGCGTGCAAAACCAAGCTGCTTCACATGCTGCTCAAGCTCTCCTTTTATTTTTAGGTAACGGCTCATACTATGTGCATTTGCGCCACTTGACGATACCAAGCAATAATGCGGAACAGCGTTATTGGCCGCCATTTGCGCACAAATAAATTGGTATTCAAAATCAACTTTATGTTGTGCAGCCACACTGCCCGCTTGCTTTAATGTAGTCCCTAAGCAAGAAAAGAACACGTCACCTTTGAACAATTCAACATGATGCGTCAAATTTTCAAAATCAATAACATGGCTAATTAATTTAGGATGAGAAAAATCTAATTGGCGGCGCGATAAGCTCACTACCTGCGAATAGCTAGAAGATGCTAACAGCTGTTGTAATAACTGGCTGCCAACTAAGCCGGTACTGCCGATTATTAGCGCCGTTTTGGCCATATTAAAGGTGACTGTCCGCAGATTTATTTAGTACATGGTGTACTGCTTTTTTATAGCTTTCACACTCTTCTTCAGCACAACTAACTACCGATTCTAAGTCATGCAAATGACCATTTTCTAAGCCATATACCCAACCATGAACCGTGAGTTCTTGACCTCTTAGCCATGCATCTTGAACAATGCTAGTGCGAGATACGTTACGCACTTGCTCAATCACATTAAGCTCTATTAAACGATCAAGGCGTTGTTTTTCTGGCAGAGCATTAAGTTGCTCTAGGTGTTTTTCTTTTACATCACCAACGTGGCGCAGCCAGTTATCAATAAAGCCAAAGCGGTCCTCGTTTAGTACCGCTTGCACACCACCACAACCGTAGTGGCCAACAACCATAATATGTTTTACTTTTAATACTTCGACCGCGTACTGCATAACCGATAAACAATTATGATCGGTATGTACAACCACGTTGGCAACATTACGGTGCACAAATAACTCACCCGGTAATAAATCAACAATTTGATTAGCTGGCACCCGTGAATCAGAGCAACCTATCCATAAGTATTCTGGGTTTTGTTGCATCGATAAAATTTTGAAAAATTCAGGGTTCGCTTCGCTCGTTCTAGATGCCCAGCGTTTATTATTTTCTAGTAAGTTATTTAAATTTCTCATTACATCTCTTTTAGGTTGAGGGCGTTTTTAAACTGGCTAAAATTAAAATATTACGAGGTGTTAATTGCTTCTCACAAAATGTATTAACACTGACATCATAGCCTTGCTGCTGCAAATATAAAGCACGATCGAGCACAAGCCAAACTTCTATTGCTCTTCTAAACACATGTCGAACCAGTTCAACTCGCTCTGTTACTTTTTTTCGCGCCTGCCCAATCAATAAAAACTTATTGTAATCAATATCTTTTGGCAGTTTTAAGGCTTTTTTGTCTGCCGCCCAGTTACAAAATGCTGCAAACGAATCTGAAAATATCGCTTTATTCACTGAAGGGACGCTGACATACCCTAACTCACCAGTAAGTGACTTTCTTAAGGCATCAAACCCGAGTCGCCACTCCACTTCTGTTTTTCGCACTTTGCCTACTCGCGAAGGAGCTGTAACAGTTTCTTGCAGGGCGAGCTTTAAATCTCTGTGGGTTAAATTAAGTCTGCTTTGCTGAGCGTACTCGCTCATCACTTGGTAATTATTATCAGTAAATAAATGATAGCAACAAGGTGAAAAGCTAATTTGTGGTACTTTTGCCGCACTAGCTTGATGCATAAAAGTTTGGTGTAACGCGCCGCAGGCATGTAAAGCGACGGCATGAGTGTGTGGGTTGAAAAAATCCTGAGTATTATCTTTGAGGACATCGGCTTGGCTAAATTGCATTGCCAGTCCCTGCTGCTGAGCACTTTTTTGCCCTTGTTCACACAAATGAGATTGTAGCTCAACGCTGTGGACACTTTGCGCACCATTAAAAGCTAACATTCGTCCTAAATGGCCTTTACCTGCACACCACTCCAATACAGGCTGGCTACTAGCGGGTAATGCGCCAACAAAGTCTTGTAACTGAGTAAACTTTCGACCTTTAATACCATTACTGATCCAAAACGGGTATTCCTTCCGAGTGTTAGTAATGGCAGGCAATGACACTAATCGGCTAAGTTGCTCAACAGCGGGAATATAAGATGAAAAAAACTGATAGAGCTGTTCTTGATCAGAGTCTAATTCAGCAACCGCCTGGTCAGATAAAGCGCTTAAGGGTGCATGTAATTCAGGCCAAGGTAAAGCGTCAAAATCAAATGCAGTACACTGCCAATACAAGCGAGTATTCATTAGCAAAGAGTCAAGGGCAGAAAATTGCTCAGTTAAGGTCATAACAGCTTAGGATATAAAAAAGACGCTTAATTATACCAGCACAATAGCACCTGATTAAGCGGTTATTTTTTTAACCTCGCAGAGCAAGGGAATTGCTTAACCTTATACCCGCTTTTGTTTAGCCGATTTAAGTATTAAACGTAAATACAGAGGGATAGAAATAATGCTTATTATAATAGCCGCAATTAGCATCCAAGAAAGCTGCAGTGTTTCTTGCTTTTTATATTTATAAATAAAATCAGCTTTTACTTCATCAAACTTTGTTTGATCAATCTCATATAAGTCAGCAATTAAACGCCATTTAGCCATCGACATATTACCCACAGTAGTACTTGGTGGAGCAATATAGTCTTTAAGTACCTCAGCCTCATATGCCAGTTGATGAAAACTGCGATCAGGCGCATAAAACTGTTGGGTTATGGCAATGGCTTCATCCATATTCATTACCGCGTAGCGCCACCCTTTTAAACTTGCTTGATAAAACTTTTCTACCGTATCGGGGTGATACTTAACCATACTATCGCTGGTAAATAAAATATCCGCGTATACATCCATCCCATAACGTTGTGGACATATAAGTCGATGAGCAACCCCTTGCTGATCCATATGATAAGGTAGGTCGGTAACATACACTTCTATGGCATCTAATTTATTTTCCATCCATGCTTGTTGTAATTCATCGCCTTTGTAAACAGCCAGTTTTTCGGTATCAATACCACTGCGCTTAAGCATAGTTAGTAACTCAGAATTACTCTCTTTGCTGACTTCACTTACACGCTTGTTAATAAAATCACGAGCATGAAAAATATCTGAAGTTTCTTTTACCATCCAACAGTAAGGAGAAAACTGTAATATGGCAGCCATGGCTACAAAGGGTTCACCGGCAATACGGCGTTCTAATATACCTGAATGTGCTACACCAAATTGCGCCTCTCCTCGCTCTACCGCACCAAAACTATTTGGCCGTTTTGGATCGGCAGGAACTATATTGACGTCTAAACCGGCCTCATTATAAAAGCCTTTTTGTTTGGCCATATAATAGCCAGCGAATTGAAATTGGTGCGTCCACTTTAATTGTAACGTGACTGATTCCTGCGCCATTAACTGGCTACAAAAAAAGCAGGTGCTAATTATTATTCCTTTAAGTAGCAAAGCAGGCTTCCATAAACATGATAATTAATTATAACTATATGTAAAACAGCTAATAAAGCAAGCATCGGGATAAGATGCTTGCTTAGGATAGAGTTAGGCTAGAGCGATTTTTTCAAGCTTTTCTGCTTGAGGTTGGGTAGTTAAAAACTGAGTAAAACAGGGGTTATCGGTTTCGTCTTGGACACTGTAACCTAGCCGATTTAAGTGCTCATTAAACATCTCATATTGGCTTGGTTCAATAGCAAAGCCTGCTAATACATTCCCCATTGACCCGCCATGATTGCGGTAGTGAAATAAAGTGATATTCCAGTTACTACCCAGCGTATCTAAAAAGCGCGCCAATGCGCCTGGGTACTCTGGAAACTCAAACCTTAGTAAGCGTTCATGTAACTGCTCTGGCGCTTTACCGCCAACCATATAGCGTACATGCAGCTTTGCTAATTCGTTATCTGACAAATCGCAAAAGGTATATTTGTTATCTGTTAGACTTTGTTTAAGCTCTTCAAGTTCTGCTAACCCTTGACGTAGCGCAATACCAACAAAAATTTGCGCCTCGCCAGGCCCCGCATAACGATAGTTAAACTCAGTAATGGCACGCCCACCTAAAGATGTACAAAACTGCTTAAAACTACCGCGCTTTTCATCAATGGTCACGGCTAATAAAGCTTCGTTTTTCTCACCCAACGCAGTGCGCTCAGCCACATAACGTAAGCGATCAAAGTTTAAATTAGCACCAGACAAAATAGCGGCTAAATTTAACCCCTTTAAACCCGACTGCTGAGACCATTTTTTAAGCCCTGCAGTTGCAAGCGCTCCTGAAGGCTCAGCTATAGCACGGGTTGATACAAAAATATCTTGCATGGCTGCACATATTTCATCGTCTGATACGGTAACTACTTCATCACAAAACTTTTGTGCCAGTCTGAATGTTTCGCTACCAATTATTTTAACGGCAACACCATCGGCAAAACTGCCAACGCGATCGAGCTCTACCGGCTCGCCTGCTGCTAAAGCAGCTTTTAAGCAGGCGCTTTCATTCGCCTCAACCCCTATCACTTTGATATCGGGGCGCAGCGACTTAATATATACCGCCATACCTGCCAGCAAGCCGCCGCCGCCAACAGGAATAAATACCACATCTAAATCGTTGAGCTGTTGCATTAATTCACGGGCAACCGTACCTTGACCAACAATCACATCAGGGTCATCAAATGGCGGTACAAATACGCCGTTTCGCTGCTCAGTTAATTCCAGCGCATACGCCTTTGCGGTATCAAATTGATGGCCATGCAATACGACTTCACCACCCAATGCCCTTACCGCATTAACCTTTATTTCAGGTGTGGTCACGGGCATCACAATGGTGGCTTTGTGCCCTAAGTGTGAGGCACTTAGTGCCACACCCTGGGCATGGTTACCTGCGGATGCAGTGATCACAACCGAGCCTTTAGGCAGCTTATTTAATTTATTAAAAGCACCGCGTAATTTAAACGAGTACACGGGTTGCTGGTCTTCACGTTTTAACCAAACATGATTACCTAATCGTGCACTCAATTCGGCCATTTCACTTACCTCAGTCACCTTGGCTAAAGGCTCCATATTGGCTTGGATAATCGCGCGAAAATAATCGAGTTCTTGAGAAACCATACCTAGCTAAGCTCCTCCAGTTTGGCTAAATCGCGAACTGCACCTTTATCTGCGCTGGTTGCAAGTAGCGCATACGCTTTAAGCGCAGATGATACATAACGATCACGATTAAGCGGTTTATACGCTTGTTTACCACGAGCCAGTTGTTTTTGCTTGCGAGCTTCAAGCTCTTCACCGCTTAACGCCAGCGTTATTTCTCGAGTGGCAATATCGATGATAATTTTATCGCCGTTTTCAACATAAGCAATTGCGCCACCGCTGGCAGCTTCCGGCGATACGTGGCCAATCGATAGACCCGACGTGCCACCTGAAAAACGCCCATCAGTAATTAATGCACATTGCTCTGCCAAACCTTTTGATTTTAAATAGCTAGTTGGGTATAGCATTTCTTGCATACCAGGGCCGCCTTTAGGCCCTTCATAGCGAATAACCACCACGTCGCCGGCTTTTACTTCGCCATTTAAAATCCCTTCTACAGAGTCATCTTGTGATTCGTATACCACAGCAGTACCTTCAAAATGCAGCATTTCATCAACAACACCCGCACTTTTAACGATACAGCCATCTATTGCTAAATTACCTGAAAGCACGGCAAGGCCACCATCTTGACGAAATGCATGTTCTACACTGCGAATACAACCGTTTTCACGGTCGTTATCACCCTCATCCCAACGACAATCTTGGCTCATTGCTTTGGTGGTACGAATACCTGCAGGGCCAGCACGATAAAACTTTTGCGCAGCTTCGTTATTCGGATCGGTTGCATCCCACTTTTTAACCAGTTCACCCATTGTCATACCAGCAACATGGTTAACCGATAAATCAACTAACCCAGCCTTTCCAAGCTCGCGAACTATCGCCATCATGCCACCAGCACGGTGTACGTCTTCAATGTGGTATTGCGCTGTAGCTGGAGCAACTTTACATAAAAACGGGGTTTTACGTGAAAGTTCATCAATGTGTGACATATCAAAATCAACGCCGGCTTCTTGTGCCGCCGCGAGTAAATGCAATACCGTATTTGATGAACCGCCCATAGCAATATCAACCACCATAGAGTTCATAAATGCGGTTTTATTAGCGATAGCACGAGGCAGTACGTCTTGGTTATCTTTTTGATAGTACTCACGGCATAAATCAACGATACGTGCACCCGCTTCAACATATAGTTGTTTGCGGTCTTTATGGGTCGCAAGCGTGGTCCCGTTACCAGGCAGCGCAAGACCAATTGCTTCTAATAAACAGTTCATAGAATTGGCGGTAAACATCCCTGAACACGACCCACAGGTAGGGCATGCAGATCGCTCAACTTGCTCAGAGTCGGCATCACTTACCGATTCATCAGCGCCTTTAACCATAGCATCAACCAAATCGAGCTTAATATCGATATTCGCTAATTTGGTTTTACCTGCTTCCATTGGGCCGCCCGATACAAAAATAACGGGTATATTTAAACGCAGCGCCGCTAACATCATTCCAGGGGTGATTTTGTCGCAGTTAGAAATACAAATCATCGCATCGGCACAATGGCCGTTCACCATGTACTCTACCGAGTCGGCAATTAAATCGCGCGATGGCAGTGAATAAAGCATACCGCCGTGACCCATGGCAATACCGTCATCGATAGCAATGGTATTAAATTCTTTTGGTACACCACCGGCCTGAGTAATGGTTTCAGCCATCAGTTCACTAAGCTGATTAAGATGCACGTGCCCCGGTACAAATTGCGTAAATGAGTTCACAACAGCAATAATTGGCTTACCAAAGTCGGTATCAGTCATGCCTGTTGCACGCCATAATGCTCTTGCGCCTGCGCGTTTACGCCCTTCAGTGGTGGTTGCACTTCTTAATTTAGCCATAGTTACCTCAGTGTTTGCCGCAATTAATGCGGGCATTCCTCATTCTAAAAATTGATGAATAACCAAATAATCGGTTATTCGTAAAATTCGTTAAATTTATTTTATACAGCCTGTTGCTGTAAGCTTTGTAGCGTCACATGTTTCACATCAACCAATTTATTTAACTGGCTAGTAAGCAAGTAAATTGGTTTATCACTATCAACCGTCATTGCCATATTATATTGACCATCGTCCATATTGAGCTGTAAGTGAGTCAAGTCAAAACCACGATGACGTACGACACGTAAAAAGCGCTCGATTGCGACACTTTGACTTTTTAAGGCAATAGTTAAGTTGTGTTTCATTGTGCTTTCTCCGTCATCATTTCATCGTTGGCAGCTCCAGGCGGAACAAGTGGCCATACGTTTTCTTTATCATCGATACAAGCATGAACAATATAGGGTCCATCGCTATTTAATAAGGCAGTGATTGCATCATCCACTTGGTTGGCATGGGTAATAGTTTGCCCAGGAATGCCAAACACAGCAGCAAGTTGTACAAAGTCAGGGTTATCTGACAGGTTAGTTTCGCTGTAACGCCCTTCAAAAAATAGTTCTTGCCATTGGCGCACCATACCTAAGCGCTGGTTATCAAGTATCAGTATTTTTACTGGTAAATTATTACGGCGAATAGTGGCAAGCTCTTGAATGTTCATCATGATTGAACCATCACCTGAAACGGTGATCACAAAGTCATCTTTACGCGCGATTTGTGCACCTATGGCGGCAGGTAAACCAAACCCCATGGTGCCTGCACCACCACTGCTCAAATGGTTGCAAGGGTGGCTAAACTTCATGTGCTGAGCTACCCACATTTGATGCTGGCCTACATCACAACACACCACACTAGTGCTTGGCATACGCTGGCTAAGTTGATTAAGTAAGTAAGGGGCAAATACTTTTTCTCCAGGGTAGTCGTAGCGCCACGCGTGTTTAACCTTCATTTGTTTACTATGATCGCACCACGCTTTTGGTGTAACCACGCACTCAAGTGCAGGAAGTGACGTTTTTAAATCAGCAATTAATGACGCTTTTGCGGGTTTACGTTTTCCTACCTCGGCTGCATCTATGTCTAAATGAATCACGTTTGCTTTTGCAGCAAACTTAGCTAAATTGCCGGTTACACGGTCATCAAAGCGTGCGCCAATACACACTAATACATCACATTCTTGCACCGCTAAATTAGCCGCTTGACCGCCATGCATACCTAGCATACCTAAATCATATTCGTAATCAGGTAATACACTGCCCAGTGCTTTAAGGGTTGAAACCGCTGGCATTTGCGTTTTATTTAAAAATTGCATTAAATGCGCTTGTGCATTCGCAGCATGAACTCCGCCACCAACATAGGCAACAGGCTGTTTGGCTTCACTGAGTAATTGGTTAGCAATAGCGACTTGATTTAGATCTAGTTGAGGCAAATATTCATCTACCGCTAACCAAGGTTTAAAAGGTACTTGCGCCATTTGAATGTCTTTGGGGATATCAACCAAAACAGGGCCTGGTCGACCGCTTTGTGCTAAATGCATCGCCTCTTGTAATATTTCGGCTAAATCTTCTGCTCGCTCAACCATATAACTGTGTTTTGTACATGAAAGCGACATACCCAACACGTCTATTTCTTGAAAGGCGTCAGAACCAATAGCTGCGGTTGGTACTTGCCCGGTGATGGCAAGTAAAGGCACTGAGTCCATCATGGCATCAGCCAATGCGGTAATTAAGTTAGTAGCACCCGGGCCTGATGTTGCTAAACATACACCTAAGCGGCCAGTACTGCGTGCATAACCTACAGCTGCAAACCCTGCGCCTTGTTCATGGCGAGTGAGGTAATGTTTTACAGGCGCACCATACAAGGCATCGTAGATGGGCATAATAGCACCACCTGGGTAGCCAAATACTTCATCTACGCCGTGCTTGGCGAGTAAATCAATTGTTAGTTCTGCGCCTGTCATTAGTAAATCCTCATTCCTGTGTGACAACCCGTTAAAATTTAATCTTAAAACTAAAAAGCCCCCCGGACGGTTAAGTGCGGAGGGCTTTTCAATGCTTAGTTTTTTAAAGCACTACGAAGCCCTCGCGGGAATAATCACCACGATAATAATCAGGACTAGGTTAAGTGCATTGTTAAGCATAAAATTTAATACCATTTAATTTCTGTAATTACGAAACTCTTGTTTCGCTGTCTTTTTATATTAGTACCGCGCTCAGGGCGCTAAGTCAACATCAAATTCAATCCAAAATAATTATAAAAACACGCCGGCCTAGGTTTTAAAATTCAAACAACCTAAACAAAGTGAATTTTTTATCCCTTCATTTCAACTCAGGAAATTCACTATTCTTATAACGGTGAATTATGGTTTGATTAATTTTTAGCAAACCGCTGTATTTTATAGCTCACAAAATAAAATAAATTGACTTCTTAAGCGTTTCTTAAGTGTGACGTCCTAGCATAACAACGTTCACTAAAAAGAGATGTGTTATGAATTCAATTTTCAAACTCAGTAAGCAATCGCAAGCAAACACCAAAAAGCGTTTTTACTTTAACTGCAGCGCTAATGCATTTGTTATTTTAATGGCATGCTATTACGGCTTAATCATTAATATTCCATTTATGCATGGTGCGTTTGGCGCTATTACTTCGCTGCACACATTTTCGTGGTTATTTCTATTTTCTGTACCGCTACTACTTGTGTGTTTATTAGTTATATTTTTTTCTTTGGTGTCTGTTCGAGGGCTATTAAAACCCATCAACTACTTACTACTCGTGCTCTCAAGTGCCGCACTTTACGGCTCATTAAACTATGGAGTGGTATTTGATTACTCAATGATACAAAACGCAGCAGAGACGGACTCTAGTGAAGCGTTAAGCTATTTAAACTTGCAACTTGTTGGCTTTTTACTGCTTTTTGGCGCATTACCTGCCTTTGTTTTGAGTCGTATAAACGTAAACTGTGCCCGCCCACACAAAGAAATACTCAGTCGTATTAAACTGTTACTAGCATGCGGTGCTTTGATTGCTTTAGTGGTAGTAAACTTTTACGCCGATTATGCGGCAACAGGTCGAAATAACCGTATATTGAAAAAAGAAATCATTCCATTTCAATACCTTTCTAGTGGCTATAAGTATGCACGTGACCAGTTGCTTTACAGCGATATTAAATTTAAAAATATTGATACCACACCAACTTTAGCATCGCCAAGTACAACACGAGTTACTGTCATAGTAGTAGGTGAAACCGCACGAGCTGAAAATTTTTCCTACCAAGGCTATGAGCGCAATACCAACCAATACACACAAAAACATAATGTCACTTATTTCGATAATGTATCGTCGTGTGGCACGGCCACAGCAGTGTCAGTACCGTGTATGTTTTCACTGCAAACTCATGCCAATTTTTCTCGTTTAGACAGTGATAATCAGCAAAACGTGATTGATTTGATACAGCAAGCAGGCGCAGATGTCTTGTGGGTTGATAATAACAGTGGCTGTAAAAACGTCTGCTCGCGCGTACCTACCATTAATATTGATAGCAAAGCATCCGGACTATGTGATGGTAAATACTGTTTTGATGAAGCGTTGCTAACCCCACTAAAGCACAAGCTTGCTAACTTGAGTCAGGCTAATACGCTTATAGTGCTGCATATGATGGGTTCACATGGCCCTACTTACTTTAAGCGCTACCCTGAAAAATTTAAACAGTTTAGTCCAACCTGCGACCGCAGCGATATTCAGAACTGTAACGCTGAAGAACTGGTTAACACCTACGATAATACAATTGCTTATAGTGATTTTATCAACGCTCAAGTTATTGAACAGTTAAAGGCACTACCAGCCAATATTGATAAGCAATTACTGTATGTGTCGGACCATGGCGAGTCGCTCGGTGAAAATGGTGCGTACTTACATGGCTTTCCCTATGCATTTGCACCAACAACTCAAACCCATGTGCCTCTTTACATCTGGGCTGATGAGCATAATCAGCGCATTACAGCCAAGTGTCTCAACAATTTAAATAGCACTTTAGCGCAATCACACGATGCTATTTTTCATACCCTTTTAAACTTAACCGGTGTTGTGAGTAAAACCTACCAAACCTCTGAAGATTTACTCGCGTCATGTCAAACGATTAACCATAGCGAAGCTAAAATATGAATAATAAAACCGTTATAAAACGCCAAGGCCTAATGCGCCTAATTTTTACCTTAAGCCATACATTTAACGGCCTAAAATGGATGAGCCGATTTGAGGCTGCTTTTCAGCAAGAGTTGGTTTTATTTAGTTTGCTAGGCGTATTTGCCTGCTTGCAAGAAATTACTTTAAGTAGCAAGTTAATATTAATTGCCAGCTTATTGTTTGTGTTATTTGCTGAGTTGGTCAATACCGCAGTCGAAGTGGTGGTTGATCGCATCGGTAGCGAATATCATGAACTATCAGGCCTAGCTAAAGACATCGCTTCTGCCAGTGTCTTTATCGCCATGCTCATCACCGTTCTGCTTTGGTGGTCTGTTTTATGGGCTTAATTTGCCAAAGTAAAAAAAGCATTAGTGCTGCCGTAGGTCATGGTGGTGTTTTTTCTCAGTCTATGAAGCTTTTCACGAATCGCCTTGAGTTCATAACAAAGTGAACGCGCTTTGACTAATTTTGGCAACATGGCCTACAGCAATAATTGGTATCAATAGCGCTTTTAATCTGGCATTTTTACGTTACCTATATAGTAAACTAAGTTAGTATTTATAAAACAACTTAAACATGGCTAGGATTTTTTATGAAAGTGTCATTGCGTATCAGTCATTTATTGATAACGTTCGTTTTTTTAGCATTTAGTGTCAATGGCTATGCAGCTCCTGCTATATTCAAAATAGAAAAACAAGGCGCTAGTTCGTATTTATTTGGCACCGTGCATGTAGGTGATGCCAGCATGAAAGGGCTACCACAAAAAGTGACTCACGCACTGGATAACAGCAAGCAAGTGGTTGTTGAAGTGGATATTAGTAAGCTATCACCTTTACAAATGCAGCAACGCTCTATGCCGTATATGCTGCTTAATAACGGGCGCACACTACAGAGTGAGCTGTCGACAGAAAATTATCAACTCCTGAAAGACTACTTTGCTAAAAAGTCGATTGATATTGCCATGTTCAACAGCTTTAAACCTTGGGCTGTGATGTTAACCATGATGCAAATTGAGTTTCAAAACGCAGGATATTCAGATAAAAATGGCATTGATAAGCAAATATTAGATTATGCCCAACAGCATAATATTAAAATTGCAGAGCTTGAAACCATAGAGCAGCAACTACAAATGTTTAATGGGTTAGAGTCATTAAGCAACGCTATGATGGCAGAAACCTTTGAACAACTCAGTGATATTAATACCTACTTTATTTCTCTAGTAAATGCATGGAAACAGGGCGATATGAAAACCCTAACCAGCTACTACCACACCAGTTTTGATAACAGCCAATACGGCCAACAAAGCGAACAAGTGATGCTAATTGAGCGTAATAATAATTGGGTCACTCAGCTCACCCCAAAACTTGAACAAGGCAATATTTTTATAGCGGTAGGTGCTCTGCATTTAGTTGAGCAACATGGCTTAATTAAACAACTGCGTGACCAAGGATTCACGGTGACTCAGTTATAAACAAGCTTATATAATCGACTCACTATGAGCCGTATGCTGTTCATAGTAAGTTGGTTTAAAATCTTCCATTTTTAGGGTGTGTTCAATCCCTTTAATGGTATCTGCTGCATGATGGTTTACATAAATAACGGTACTCGTTTTTGCCGCACACACCTTTTCTATCAGCAGTAAAACGCGTTGACGATTTGCCTCATCAAGCCCTAAACATGGCTCATCTAAAATAACTAAGGCGGGGTGTTTGACCATTGCGCGTACAATAAGTAATAGGCGCTGATCGCCATACGATAGTTGAGTAAAAGCGCAATTAGCTTTATCGCTAAGGCCAATTAGTGCCAACCACTGTTTCGCTAACCGCATTTGTAACTCATTGGCTTGTTGATATAAACCAATACTATCGAAAAACCCAGAGATAACAGTATTGAGCGCCGAAATACTCACTCTATACTGTAAATGCAAGGTATTAGAGATATAACCAATATGCTGTTTTATATCCCAAATACTCTCTCCTGTGCCACGCTTGAAACCAAACACCTCAATCTCATTGTTATAACACTGAGGGTTATCACCGGTGATTAAATTTAATAAACAGGTTTTTCCTGAGCCATTCTTGCCGGTAAGTTGCCAATGTTGGTGTTGCTTAATCGTCCAGTTTAAGTTTTCAAAAATAGTCTGTTCACCATAACGTACATGCGTATCAGTAAGCTTAACGAGTGGCGCGTTTACATTTGAAATAAAAGTAGGCTCGGGTGAACCTGGAATAGTTATAGATGTATGTTCTAAATGCAGTAACTTAAACAAATCGGCTCGTTTTGCTGCGCACGGTTTTGCTAAGCTATGTTGTAAAAGACCCTTGCTCACATAAGCAAAGTGATCAACAAACGCAGGAATTTCATCAACACGGTTTAGTACAAACACAAAGCAAGTGTGCGTACTCAGTTGCTTTAATAGGCGGTTTAACTGCCTAGCCGATTCAGTGTCTAAGCCATCAAATGGTTCATCAAGCACAACTAAATCACTATTAGCAGACAGTGCTTTAATCAATAATAATTTACGTGTTTCACCGGTCGATAAATCAGTAAAATTACGATTAAGTAAGGCATCAAAATTAAGAGCCGTAATTAGCTGTTGGCATAAATCGCTATTTATTTCAGGCGCAGAAAAGAGTATGTCGGTTACTTTTTGTGGTTTATCACTTTTGCGATTAGCGCTTAATAACTGCTTTTGTAAATCACTTGAAACTAACTGTAGATTATTAAAAGTACTATGGCGTTGCCCACTTTGTTGCTTGGCTTCACCAATAAGCGTAGCCCCAAGCGCAGATTTACCGGCGCCATTGCCGCCAAGCAATACCCAGTGTTCCCCCTGTTTTACTTGCCAAGTTAAATCCTTAATATAATAGCGATTACTGCCACCGGTGGATAAATAACCATTAAATTGCTGAAGTAAAATTGAGCTCACACTAGCTACCAAAATAAGTCTTAAAAATTCAAATTAACGTACAAAATAACAATTAGGCAAGTGAGATTTAATCAACCTCTGTTAGAAGAGCATCGTTTAGTGCCGCTATTATACTTTGCTGATCTATGGGTTTATGAATATGACTTATTGCTCCACAAGCTTTAGCGCGAGCTATATCACTATCAGAAGTGTTTGCGGTAACCACAATAATGGGTCGTTTTTTGTCTTTTTCATGCAGCAGCTTTGTGGCTTCAAAGCCATCCATAACCGGCATATTTAAATCCATAAATATAACATCATAGCTATTTTCAGCCGCCATTTCACAAGCGACTTTGCCATTTTCAGCCGATTCAACCTGTATGTTCAAAGAA
Source organism: Pseudoalteromonas sp. S1612 (assembly GCF_005887175.1). Taxonomy (GTDB): domain Bacteria; phylum Pseudomonadota; class Gammaproteobacteria; order Enterobacterales; family Alteromonadaceae; genus Pseudoalteromonas; species Pseudoalteromonas undina. Next base: position 145,452 of record NZ_PNDH01000010.1, read on the forward strand.
CTTAATAACTTTGTTAGTACCAACATGTTGAGCGGGTTATCTTCAACCACTAAACACTTAAGATCATCAGGCAAGCGCGTTGGCTTAGTTTCGCTTGTGTCCATATCTAATGGTAGGCTTAAAAATACAATGGCGCCTTGTGGATGATTATTCTCAAAACGAATGTCGCCATTAAGCGCATTAACAATATATTGCACGCGGGTAAGCCCTGTTCTGAGGCCTTGAAAATGGTTACTTTGTTGATCGTTATCTAATTCGAGCTGACCAACCGGGTGGCTAAAGCCACAACCACTGTCTTTTATGCTTAACTCTAACCGATGGTTATTGAGCGTAGCAATGACGGTGACCTCTCCTTGCTCAGTAAACTTTAATGCGTTATTAAGTAGTTCAGAAACAATTTGTTGTAGCCGTGCGTGATCTATAATCACCGCGCAATCTAAGCTCGGCGCTAACTCGGTAATTAACTTTAACCCTTTCTCAGTACAGCCATATTGATACACCGCCAGTATTTTGTTTAAAGTTGTTAGTAGGTTGTCTGAGGTCGGCTTTAACGACCAGCGATTTAAACTAAGCGCTTGCAAATCTTGAAGTTCATCTAACATCGCTAGCAGCCTAACAGAACAATACTGAGCTTGACGCTGAATTTGTTGTTGCGAGCTGGGAATGCTTAATTCATTTATAGAACTAATTAATCCCTGTAACGGGGTTCTAAACTCATGACTGGCGCGTGCAATAAAATGTTCTTTATTCTGACTGACTTGCTCGGCAAATTCTTTTTGTTGTTGATACTCAAGCAGGGTCTGCAAAACTTGCCTCTCCATTGGCATAAACACAAATCTTAACTCTATAAGCAATAACGCTAGAGTCAAAAACCAACACAACAGCTCAATATTAGCTACCCAATTAACCTTTGTCACCGCTTGCTGCTCAAATAAGCTCACCGCGGTGTCTAATTTTTTTAATAATGCTTCAATCTCGCCCACAGAAAACATCACGGGATTCGCTTGTTCTTGTTGGGTCAGTAATTTTTTTGCTTGCTTTATAAAACTAGATACCTCGGCATCTAGGTTACCTGGGGCGGCATAATATAAATCAACTAAAGCAGCATTTAAATAAATCGCCTCACCTTGCTCATTTTTAGTGAGTAAAAAAGTATGTCCTTGCTCGAATAGCCCAAGTGAGTGGACTAACGATTTCAGGTGCAGTTCTTTGTTAGCTGTTTGATTAATTAGCGCATTACTATGCCACGCTATTTTTTGTGACAGCATACGTTGCTTACCCGCTATATTGATAATTTTCGCATCGTATTTTTGCACAGAAAAGACGTATTGCATGAGTAGTGCGGATACGCTGATCAGCAAGGCAATAGCAATTAATGCCCACCGATAACGCGTGCGAATACTCTTTACAATATTAAACATAAACCAAGCTGCTTTTTATTTTCACTTTAGTCTAACTGTAGCAAGTTAATCAGTTAATTCACTAATTATTAGATATAAAAAAGCCCAACTAAAAAGCTGGGCTACTTACAATATCATTAACGATTTTCTAAGCGGTTATAATCAAACATACCAAATTCAACCCCTCGATACTGGCGGGCAACGTGATGTAATATATCGCTGTATTGCCAAAACTGAGGGTGCGTTCGACGAATCGCAAACTTAGACTTTAAAGCCCGATAATCCGCCTCTACTTGCATAAGCGGTAGCTGCTCTGCAAATGCAGCAACTTGTTGCGGGTTATTTAAATACCAAATTGCTGATGGGTAATCACCAATAAAACCTGGCACAATTGTCACGGTATCTTCTTCATAAGCACGCTGGCCGTCTTCGTTTAATAAGCTCGAAATATTATAATGCGCGTTATGATGAATAATCGTATAAGCCTTGTGCTCATCTTGCTCTTTTACTAACACATACGATAGCTGCGGGAGTAAGTTAATTGCTTTAGCGGGCATGGTGTTAATTGCACTTAATGGTGCGGGTACTTTTTTATAGTCATAACGAGGACTTAATACCGGCTCAAGCGTTTGTTTAATTAATCCATATAACTCTGATTGTGGCTTATCAGTTTGGTAACTAATACCGCTGGGTTGACTAAACTCACGGTTATTTTCGAAAAAGGTCGATAGACTTGGCGGTGATTTACGATACCAGCTTTGCTTAATAGCTTCGCGTTGTGACTCTGGTAATAACGCAAGAAAGTTTTGCTCACCTTCCAAGCGTAAAAAATCCATATATAAACGTGTTATCAATTGATGGCCAATATTGCCATACACATCAAAGCCTGCCACTAGTAAGTAGTGAATACGCTCAAACAATGCATAATCAAGTACCCACATCGTTTTAGGTTGCTGGCCAACAAGCCCTTTTACAACTGTTGCACTATCAAAATGGCGAAAAATTGTCAGCGCCGCATTTTGGTTATGCCCTTCCCCTTTCCACAGTAAATCAGTAGTTAAGTGCTCGCCATTTTTGAACATTTTATTAGCTAGCTCTACCTTGGCTTTTAAATAGCGTTTTTCGCGAACTGAGTATTTTACCCAGTTAGAAATAGGTAACGCATTACTCTCCTCGGCTGCTGGTAACTCTAATGCGTCTTCATGTTGCATTAGCATTTTACCAACCTCTGGAGTCGCCACTTTTTCAGGATCGGCAAATGCCACCCAAAAATGGTCATTAATCACGTTCAGTGCTATTTGACCACGGCAAACAGGTCCTTTAATGAAGCCCATAATAATTAACTCAGCTTCATCGAGCATAAATTGATACTTAGCATCAATAGGCAGTGCTTCAAAAGTTTTAAATGGGTTTGATGCAAGTGCTGGCTCATAGCTTGGTAAGCTAGATACAGTGTATTTTGGTGCGATGAACTGCTGATATAAGCGCGTTAACTTCTCATCCGTTAACTTAAGTGGCAAATGCGTTTTTGACAAAATAGTAGAACGGTCGTGAAGCAGTCGATAATAAACACGCTCAACATTTGGGTTATCATAAGGGCGACGAGCGCTAATTAACTTAATATCTTCCCCAGGAGGAGTGCTTGAACGCACCAACTTAAAAAAGTTTGGTGATTGCGCATCACTAAAATAGATGTGCGCTAAAAACCAATGTTCATAAATATAACGCGCTGATAACTGATACTTCAAACCATCTTGATTTAAAAATGCTTCCCAGTTTTTTACCTTTGCAAGCTCAGCAGCTGATGGCGGCTTGATATGCGCCATTTTCCCACCTTTTTTAATCCAATTTTGTAGATGCTGAAATTCAGCAGCCGACACCCCTGGTAAGCCATAAGGCATACCCGCATGCGGTTGCTCATCCGCTAATTGGTCAAACTCACCCATGGTCGCACAACTTTGGTTGCGACTAAGCGAAAAATCAAAGCGTTCATCTAATACTTCATCTTCTGGCAAAGGTGAACTTTGCTTTAATACCAGCGTGTTAAATAACACACTACCGGCTAAATTGGCTTCTTCATTTTGTGCTCGCTCGTTTAATACCGGGCTAAACTCTTTTTCACGCCATTGCTCAGTGGTGGTTGCATCAAATAATAATCGGCTCGGCGTTGAGGCTAACAACCGAGTACCATCGTACACCAGCTCTTTACTTAGCCCTCTATCTATTCCCTCAGGAGACGACAACTTCAACTGGCAAGGCGCATCATAACAACCATGGCAAACCACGCAGCGAGTATCTATTACAGGCTTTACATGTTGAAGAAATTCGGCGCCATCACCACTATTAGCGTCAACAATACGCGCTTGTGTTTTTTCGGGACCAAACAGTTCGTTATAATGAGCATTTCCTAGGTAGGCACAGCCACTTAAAATAATCAGTACAAATGTACTTATAATGATCTTTTTCATTACTCTGCCTCATCGCCCAAATCGAACGTGGGCATCATATCAACTTGAGGTGATACGAATGTCAGCTCATCAACTGTAGTCACTACAGCGCTTAATAGAGGGCCTTGGGTGAGCGTTAGTTGAGCGTCATGTTCGCTTTGCACTACACTTGAAAAGCTTGAATTGATGACATTCAATTCATAGTCCGTAATGCTTATGCCAATACTACTGTCAGCACTGGGATTTTGGCATAGCTGAGTCAGTAGCTCATCACTTAAAATAACTGAAATTTCCACGTCAGGCTGCGCTAAGTCACGGGTACTTAGTGTCTCATCTAGAATAAATAAAGGGAGGGTTAAATTGCTATCTTGTTCAAGTTCCATTGGACTCTCTTGCTGACTGGCGGTGTAATTACCGCCATTATAGCAAAAAAGCACATAATTACTGCGACTAAATAACCATACTAAAGCCTAAAATTAATCCTAAGCATTGCTAATTACTAAGCTTTAATATCATCCATTGCCGATTCAATCATAGAAAAAACAGCCCCTTGAGGATCGCAAATAACACTAAAACGCCCTACATCAGGGATATCTGTAGCAGGTACGCACACTTGCCCTCCAAGGATCGCCGCTTTTTTTACATAGCTATCGCAGTTATCCACGGCAAAGTAAATCATCCAATGGGGAGGCACGTCTTCTGGCCACTCATTATTCATTTGTAGCATGCCCGCTACAGGCTTACCTGCAACTAAGAACAAGGTGTAATCCATACCTTCCATAGGCTTTATTTCACTTTGCCAACCTAGTAATTCGCAGTAAAAGTGACGGCTCGCTTCGCTATCACGCGTTGCCATTTCGTGCCAATAAGGCGTGCCGAGCTCACAAGGGCGCTGACATCCTATGTGCTCTTTACCTTGCCATAACGCCACTATGGCGCCGGTTGGGTCTTTAAGCATTAACATGCGCCCTGCATTCATAACATTGTGAGGGCCTGCTATAATTTGCGCGCCTAGCTTTTGCGCCTTAATTGCACATGTATCAACATCATCTACTGCAATATAGGTAAGCCAGTAGCTAGGTGTGGAATCGTCCACTTACTCTTTAGGCATTTGGTACATGGCAGCAATATCGTCACCTTGCTTTTGAAGCATTGTGTAATATTCATCTTCGCCAATTGGCTGGTCGTCATTCCCCCATTCAAACAACGAGGTATAAAAAGCTTTTCCATCTTTCCAATTATGAGTACACAGTTCAGCCCAGCAAAATATACCTTGCGGATAATTATTTTTATTATTCATCGCCCATTTCCTGTTGTAAATTTAAGCTATTTTTAGCTTAGGCTAATAGTCTATAAGAGTCGATAGCTATTCAATGAATAGACATGTCTTTACTGAGTTTTAGCGTATAGTCATATTCCCTTCTATGAAAAAACAGCGCTCAAATATTAAACTATAGATATTCAGAGGTTCTTAAACCGCTGGCTTCTACTCGGGGTTGATACTAACTCAGGCTACTTAGCTTACATTAGCACCGAGCACCTAAAAGCTGATAGCTAATCACTTTTCTTCAAGCATTAAAAAACCCGAGACTAAGCTCGGGTTTTTTTAATGCTTAATGC